>SLBH01000095.1 GCA_007126415.1 Spirochaetales bacterium | reverse complement strand
TGACTGCAGTTCCGTTCGAAGGCCCCGAAAAGAAACTCGAGGTGATCCTCAAGCGTCCGCTGCCCGGGCTCCGATCGGCCGGCCGCAGTTCCCCCGGCCGCAGCGCGGCCGGCGACAGCTCGCCGGGCCAAGGCGCACCGATCGACCCGTGCTGGGTCGAGGTGGTGGAGGCCGCCGGAGCTAGGATCGTGAGTTGCACCTCAACCGAAGAGATGGACGCGTATCTCTTGTCGGAGTCGAGTTTGTTTGTATGGGACGACCGGGTGCTGATGATTACCTGTGGGACTACCTCGTTGATCGATGCCGTCCCGCACGTGATCGAGACCGTCTCCAAAGAGAACGTCGCGTTCTTTTTCTACGAACGCAAGAACCTGATGTACCCCGAGTTACAGCGCTCGGACTTCGAGATGGACGCACAAGACCTTACAGCCTTCTTCGAAGGGAAAAGCTACCGGCTCGGACCGGCGAACCGCGACCATATCCATATTTTCTATCACTCAACGCCGAACAGGCCGGTAGAGAACGACATCACGCTCGAGATCCTGATGCACGACCTGCACCCCGAGGTCCGCGCTGCGTTCGTCCCGCGACCGGAGGAACCGATCGATCAGATGGAGGCGCGCACCGGAGTCGACGACCTCTACCCCGATATGGTCAAAGACGCCTTCCGGTTTCAGCCGTACGGATACTCGCTCAACAAGGTGCGCGGCGAGAGCTACATGACGATTCACGTGACTCCCGAACCCCACGGCTCGTACGCCAGTTTTGAAACGAACGTCACCGAGCGCAACTACACCGAGACGATCGAGCGCGTAATCTCGATCTTTCGCCCAAACCGCTTTAGTTTGGCGATGACCGGCAGTCAGGACGAAAACCAAACACCGCAGGAGAATCTCCTGCCGCAGCGCATGCGCGGCTTCCAGGTCACCGAGAGCAGTTTCTACGAGTTCGATTCAGGGTACGCGGTCACGTTTCGAAACTACTCGGCACACGAGTAACATGGAGGACGACGAGATGGAGCACCAAGAGTCCCCTCTGACGCACGGGCACAGGCACGGAGAGGCGCACGGCCCGCCTCCGGCCGGAGCGCCCGGCGCTCGCGACACCGCCGAGAGCGACACCTCGCCCGCGCTCTGGGTGTATGAGCGTCACAAGAACATCGTTTCGCTCGGCTTCAAGGTTGAGGCAACCCTGTTCTCAGCTCGCAGCCCGTATCAGCAGATCGATATCGTTGAAACCGCAGGCCACGGCAGAATGCTGCTCAACGACGGCGTCGTGATGATCTCAGAGCGCGATGAGTTTGTGTACCACGAAATGATCGCGCATGTTCCGCTTCTGACACACCCCAACCCACGACGCGTCTTGATCGTCGGCGGCGGCGACGGCGGCACCGCGCGCGAGGTACTCAAGCATCAGGCTGTAGAGCGCGTCGTGATGGTGGAGATCGACGAGATGGTGGTGCGCGCCTGCCGCGAGCATATGCCGTCGGTGTCGGGGGCGCTGAGCGACCCGCGTCTCACGCTGTTGTTGGAAGACGGGGTGAAGTACGTTGCCGAGAGCAACGACAGCTTCGACCTCGCGATCATCGACTCGACCGACCCGGTGGGGCCGGCAGCACCGCTGTTCGATTCGGCGTTCTACCGAAACACCGCGGCGCTGCTCGACGAGAACGGCGTGATGATCACCCAGTCCGAGTCGCCGTTTTACGACCCCGAGATCCAGCGCTCGATGTTCACAAACCAGCGTCCGCATTTCCCGCGTCTGCATATGTACCTGTTCTCGACCTTGACCTACCCGGGCGGGCTGTGGAGTTTCGGATACGCCTCGAAAGGCCCGTGCCCGGTTCGCGATCTAGACGATACGCGCTTCAAGACGTTCGCTGCGGCCGCCGGCACCGGCACCGACGCCGCCGGCGACACCCGCCCGCTCGTCCGCTACTACACGCCCGCGGTACACCGCGCCGCGTTTGCGCTCCCACGCTTCGTCGACGATGCGGTGTCCGACCTGTTAGACCCGGCTCTCTATAGCGACGGAGAGCCGCCCGGCCTACACCGCGGCGGCTTCACCGGGTGACGCTACGCCAGCGAGAGCGCGAGCTCGGCCATCCGGCTGAAGCCGCGCTCGCGTTCGGCGCTGCTGAGCGCCTCGCCGCGCACGAGCGAGTCCGAGACCGTGAGTATCGTCAGCGCCTGCACGCCGGCGCGCGCCGCGAGTGTATAGAGCGCGGCGCTCTCCATCTCCACCGCGAGCACCCCGTACTTAGCCCACAATCGGTACGACTCGGGGTCTTCGTTGTAGAACTCGTCGGAGGAGAGGATACTCCCGACGCGGACCGCAAACCCGCGCTCGGCGGCCGCGGCGTGCGCGGCCGATAGCAGTTCAAAATCTGCGCTCGGCGCGAAGCCCATCCCTTGAAACCTGAGGCTGTTGAGGCTCGAGTCGAAACAGGCGCTCATCGCGAGAAGCAGATCGTGTAGTTGCACCTCGGGCTGCATAGCGCCGCAGGAGCCGATACGAATCAGCCGCTTAGCGCCGAACTCATGAATGAGCTCGTGCACGTAGATGCTGTGCGACGGCATTCCCATCCCGGTGCCCATTACCGAAACGCGCGTGCCTTGCCACGTTCCGGTATAACCGAGCATACCGCGAACCTCGTTGAACAGCGTTGCTCCCTCGAGATACTCCTCGGCAACAAACGTTGCGCGCCTTGGATCGCCCGGCAAAAGTACCGTCTCGGCTATCTCACCGCGCTCGGCGCCGATATGCACACTCATTACTTCACTCCTCGCCGCAGATGATTACGGATGCCGCCGCGACTTTACACACGCACACCCCCATCGGCGACACCCACCGCGATTCTACACCACCCGCGCGCGAGCCCGCTACCACGCAGTCTCCTCCACGCAGTCTCCTCCAAGACGCTCCCGCCTTAAGCCTTGCGCGCGCCTGCCCTTTGCGCGCGCCTGCCTCGCCCTTTGCGCACGACTGCGCCGGCATTCGCGCCGGCGTTTGCGCCGGCGTTTGCCCGGACCTTTGCGTTGACGCGGCAGCCGCCGGCGCCGATAATGGGCAGATGTCCGCGGCCGGTCGCAAAACCATTCTTCTCGTGGAAGACGATGCGCTCGTGGCGCTCGCAGAGCGCAAGCAGATAGAGCGTTTCGGGTACTCTGTGGTCACCGCCGATACCGCTCGCGCAGCTATAGAAACCGTCGGCTCAAACTCGGCGATAGACCTAATCTTGATGGATATCGACCTTGGGCCGGGCATGGACGGCACCGAGGCGGCGCAGGCTATCCTCACGATGCGCGAGATCCCGATCGTGTTCCTCTCTTCGCACACCGAGCGCGAGGTCGTTGAAAGGACCGAAAAGATCACCTCGTACGGCTACGTCGTCAAGAACAGCGGTGAGACGGTGCTTCGCGTCTCGATACAGATGGCGTTTCGGTTGTTTGACGCCCACCGCAGCATCGCGGTGCGAAGCACGGAGCTTACGTCGGCCAACAAGAAACTCCGCAGCATCAACAAGCAGCTCGAGCGGTCGCAAAGCGAGCTCCGAAGGAACACCCAGCTGCTGAGCGGTAGCGAGCGCCGCGCCGATCGGCAGCGCAACGCGCTCGCTGAGCTGATGCTGGACCCCAGCATCGTAGCGGGCGACATACCGGCAGCGCTCAAACGCATTACGAAGCTTGTGTCCTCCACGATCAACGTCGCACGCACCGGCATCCGGACGCTCTCAAGCGACGGGAGCAGCCTCGAGTGTGACGTTTTGTATAACGCTTTGCTCGACACGTATGATACCGGCTCGGTTCGCACAGCCGACGAGTTTCCGGCCTACTTCGCGGCGCTCCACGCCGAACGGCGGATCTACGCCGAGAATGCGTTAGACGACCCGCGCACCACAGAGCTTTCTGAAACACATCTCATACCGCTCGGTGTTAGCGCAATGATCGATGCGGGCATCATCGTAACCGGACGTTTGGTGGGAGTGGTGTGCTGTGAGCACGTTGGACCACGGCGCTGGTGGCACCCCGATGAGCAAGCCTTCGTTGAGACAATCTCCGCTCTGATCGGGCAGCTATTTCTCAGCAGTGAGCGTAGGCACGCTGAGGAGCTTCTGCGCTACAGCGAACAGAAGTACCGCACGCTGTTTGAGGCTTCGCCGGTTGCGCTCTGGGAAGAAGACTTCTCGCATTTGAAGCGGAGACTCGACGAGCTCACGCAGTCACAGTATGATCTACAATCGTATCTCGATGAGAATCCCAACGAGGTACGCAACCTCGTAGAGCTGATAGAAATAGTCGATGTAAACCCCGCCGCGCTCGATCTCTACGGCGTCGACCACAAGGCAGACTTGATCGAGAATCTGCCGCGCTTTTTGAGCGAGCGGTCATACGATAGCTTCAGGGAAGCGATCGTCTCGATAGCTTCCGGGCATACAAGCTTCACAACCGAGGACCACCATCTCACCGCAATAGGAAAGCAACTCGACATTGAGTTCAAATGGACGGTAGCGCCGGGACACAAAGAGAGCTTCTCTCGAGTACTTGCGAGCGTTGTGGACGTCACCGAGCGCAAACGCCACGAGGCGTTGATCACGGCCGAGAAAGAGCGATTCAAGCGCTTGTTTCACGGCGCACCGCTGGCAACCGCGGTGCTCGACCGGCAGGATCGCGTTGTAGACTGCAACAGTCGCTTCAGCGAGCTGTTTGGCTACACGCGCGACGAGGTCTGCGGCGGCTGTTTGAACGACTTGATCGTGCCCGAGGAGCTTCGGAGCGAAGCCTCGCGTATCTCACGAGAAGCCTTAAACGGACTCCCGGTGTATCTCGAGACCACGCGCACCTGCAAAGACGGGTCAAGAATTGAGGTTGCGATAACCGGCGGTCCGCTCGACCTCAACCGGGAGCAGCACGTATACGCCATATATCAGAACATCACCGATCGCAAGCGCGCCGAGAACGCGTTGCGCAAGAGCGAGGCGCGCCTTGCGGAGTCGTTGAACGAGAAGCTTCTGCTGCTGAAGGAAACCCATCATCGGCTTAAGAACAACATGAGCACGATTGCCTCGATGCTGCGGCTCCAGGCCGAGGAGGCAGACGACGGACGTAGCGCTCAGGTGTTACGGGAAGCCGCCGTGCGCGCGCAGAGTATGGTGGTGCTCTACGACAAGCTCTACCGCTCCGAGCAGTACCATGAGATCAGCGTCGCAAGCTACCTTCCGCAACTCGTTCACGAGATCGTGGCGGTGTTTGGCTGGGGGCCGCCGATTAAGACTACAATCGATGTTGAGGAGTTCACCTTGAATGCCAAGCAGCTCGCCGTAATTGGAATCATCATGAGCGAGCTGGTGACCAACTCCATGAAGCACGCCTTCCCGTCTGCTCGCGCCTGTGGCGAAGCCGAACGCCCGGAGCCAACAACACCGTCGGCGGGTCGAGCCTCGGGGCCGGGTCAGGCCTCGGCAGCGGGTCAGGCCTCGGCGTCGCCGGAGGCACCGGAGGCACCGAAGATCACGGTAAGCGCACGCTGTGACGGCGAAACCGTTACGATCACGCATCGTGATAACGGTGTCGGTCTTCCGGACGAGGTAGCAGACGGCGAATCGGTGAGCTTCGGGATGCGACTCATAGAGTTGCTCGTCGAGCAGTTGCACGGCAGCTTGAGCATTCATCGAGATCACGGTACAAGATATGTGATCGAGTTCGGGATCGACCGCACCTAACACCTTACAAACCGGAGGAGACCTCATGACAGGTGACGTTATGACAGCCGACGAGGCCCTGCAACGGTTGCGCGATGGTAATGCTCGTTTTGTAGCGCACGCGTTAGGCGTGGCCGATGTCGTCAACCACACGCGTTTTGCGGATCTCGCGTACGCTCAGCATCCCTTCGCGGTAATACTCGGCTGCTCCGACTCACGCGTGCCGGCGGAGCTTGTGTTCGATCAAGGTCTCGGCGAGCTGTTCGTGATCCGCGTCGCCGGCAACATCGCCGCAGAGTCGCAGATCGGCAGCGTTGAGTACGCCGTAACTCAGCTCGGCACTCCGCTCGTAGTGGTGCTCGGCCATACAAACTGCGGCGCGGTAACGGCGACGGTAGAGGCGCTGACCGCGCGCTCGCGGCACGGTTCCGAAGACGATAACGAATCCGACAACATCAAGGGCATCGTTGAGTTCATTCGCCCTTCGGTTGAGCCGTTACTGGGGGATCACGACGGCGGCGGCGATCAGAGCTGTCTTGTGGAAAAAGCGGTTCGCGCCAACGTTTATGCAACCGTCCGGGGGCTGCAGCAGAACTCACGCATCATTTCTGACCGTGTTGACAATGGGGCACTGCGTGTTGTGGGTGCGGAGTACTCGCTTGAGAACGGGGAAGTAGCGTTTTTGTGAGGGAGAGGGCGCGGCCCACTCCGGGGCCGCGCCGAAAACACGGTGTAACTGAGGGCAGTCTAGAACGCCTCGTCGCCGCCTTCCATTCCCTCTTCCATCATGGGATCCTCTTCAAGCATCTCTTCATCAACCGGTTCGCAGGCTGCGAAAACCAGCACCAACGACGACAAGATAAAACCCAAGGTAACAAGCTTCTTCATATCTGCTATCCTCCATTTTGAGAGCATTACTCGCTCCCAAGCGTTACCTAAAGGATACTCGATCAAGTTTGATCCTATGTCGGGCACAGGTTTAGGTTCTGCAAAGATCCGGGATCTAAAGATCCACGATCTCCAAAAGCATCTTACTCGAATCTTGAAGCGTCGGAGTTACGCAGTAAGAGAGTGCTACTACCGGCTAACCCGCGCAGTACGCTCGCGCGGAACCCCCGGGTGGCTGATCGGCACCGAGGCGGCGTACGGCGGGTATGCCGATGGAGTGCCGGTTCGCCGTACCGGCCGGCGCGACCCCAGAAGCGCCGAAGCGCTCGCGCGCGCCACCATGGCCGGCGGTGACCGCATGCTCCGCCATGACTACGCCCCGGCCTACGCACGCCGGCTGCTACCGCTTCTCGACGAATGCTCGGCGACGAGGCGCGGAGAGCGCCTCACTGTTGTGGAAATCGGTGTCCTTCGCGGTACCGGGCTCGCGATCTGGTGCGACCTGTTCCCCCACGCTCGCGTCGTGGGGCTCGATATCGACCTCGATCCGTTCCGCGAGAACGTCGACCGCCTAAAGGAGCTCGGCGCGTTTCGCCGGAATCGGCCGGAGGTCTATCGCTTCGACCAGCTCGAGCCGAAACTCGAGCCGCAGCGGTTCTATATATCCGAGATCATTGGGCGCGACATGGTGCAGGTCTGTATCGACGACGGGCATCACTCGAACGCGGCGGTCCTCAACACGTTGCACACCATGCTGCCGTTCTTGAACGAGCAGTTCGTGTATTTTGTGGAGGACAACCCCGGCGTACACCGCAAGATCCGCGCACAGTTTCCGCAGTTTGCGGTGGAGAGTGCGGGTGAGCTCACGGTCGTGTCGCCCGGCACCGATAACCGCAGCCGATAGGAGGTAGATATTGGCAGGTATTGTCTTCATACGAACTCGAGATCTCGAGCGGATCGCGGAGTTCTACTGCGCTCGCGTGGGCATGAGCGTCTGGCTCGAGCAACCCGATATCCGCATACTGCGGCATGAGAATCTTCTGATAGGGTTCAAGCTCGACGAGGCACTCGACCAAGATTCACTACTTACGTTTTTCTACCCCTCGGTCGAAGAAGTGGATCGCATGTATCACACGCTGAAAGCCGAAGCGACCACTGCCCCGCGCACCAACAACCGCTATCAGATCTACAATTTCTTTGCGCTCGACCCCGACAACCGACGGATTGAGTTCCAGTGTTTTCTCCACGAGCTTCCGGCGTGGCGCTAACTTGAACCACCGCTTGGACCGCCAGGCGACCCGCCGGTCAAATCCTCGCGCGGCTTGAGGCCCGCGCGGCTTGAGGCTCTACGAGACAGAAACGGCAGCCGTGTGATATTATCCCTTGGGTGCATCCTTTTGCCTTACCTCATCCGAGATTTCTCCGGCTCGTTTTCCTGGTTTTGATTGCAGGAATCACAATCGCCGCGCCGGTTATCGCCGCGCCCGCCGCCGAGCAGCATGAGGCGCTCCCGCTGCGTCTCTACCTACAAGCCGGCAGCTATCATTTCGACAGTTCTGATTACGAGTTCACGAACATAACGCCGGGCCTAACTCTCGAGGCCGGAGAACGCTTTATCGGAGCGCTCGGCGGTTATCGAAACAGCGTGCGCGCCTTCTCGGTATATGCGGCGCTTGGATACCGGGCGCTTCCGGCAAGCCGCGTCCGGCCGTTTGTCGCACTCGGAGTGATTTGGGGCTACCACCACAGCGAGCCCGACCCAAACGGCGTTGAGGTTGAGGTGCCGGCGCTTGTGCCGCTCCCGGTCTTTGGGATCGACACCGAGTTAACAGAACGCGTCGCGATTAGGGTAAAGGCGCTGTATCCGGTAGTATCAGGTGGGTTGGTGTTCTCACTTAAGTGATGCGCAACCGATACGGCGCGCGCCGCAAGTCACGCGGTGAAACTCACCTCAACGCGCGTGCCGCCGTCGCCATATACGTGGATCTCGGCCCCGAGTTGCTCGGCGAGGGTTTTCACCAACGTAAGACCGGTAGACTCAGCGCGTTCGAGCTCGAACTCGGGCGGGAGACCGACGCCACGGTCTTCCACCGCGAGCACGGTCTTTGCGCCTGCGCGAGTGAGCTGCACAGTGATTACCCGACCGCCGCCCCTGTCGTCGTTGCTCGTGCCGGAGCCGTTCGGGTAGGCATACTTGAGCGCGTTGGTGATAAGCTCGTTGAGGATGAGGCCGATCGGACCGGCTTTTCGCGTATTGCTTGTGACCGAGGCGATATCGGTGACGAGCTCAACCTGCTTAGACGGCGATCGGTAGGTGCAAAACACCTTGCGAGCGACGGTCTCGAGGTACTCGCCGAGGTCGAGATGCGTTGCAGTCGAGGTGCGGTGCAGCATATCGTAGATCGTGGACATCGCCTGTATGCGAAGCCGCGCGTCGGCGAATACCCGGCGTGCTTGCTCGTCCGGAAGGCGATCCATCTCCATCGCGAGCAGGCCTGAGACAACATTGAGGTTGTTTTTCACGCGGTGTTGTAGCTCGCGCATCAGCGTTTCGTTTTCTTCCAGCGCGTTCTGCAGCGCCTGTTTCCCATACTGCTCCTCGGTTACGTCGCGGGCGAAGCCGATCACTCCCACGACGCGCCCGTCATCATGCCGCAACGGATACTTGAGCGTATTGTACAGTCGCTCCTCGCCGTACACCGCGATGCGCTCGAGCGGTACGCGCACCTCTTCGCCTGCGAGCGCGGCGCGATCGTGTTGCACGACACCCGGCAGGCCTTGCGCGGGGTCGCCGTGGATATACTCCGGCGGAAACCCAGCCTCCACCTCGGTTTTGCCGCGCAGCTCCGCCGGACTGCACCCGAGCACCGCCGCGTATGCCTTGTTGCACTCAAGCAAGCGCAGCTCGCGGTCCTTAACGAAGATGAGATCGGAGGTACCGTCAATGATACTGCGTAGCAGCACGTTTTGGCTTTGGAGTTCACGCTCGGCGCGTTTTCGCGCGGTGATATCGCGCACAAACTCGATGACCGCGGTAATCTCGCCGGTCTCGGGATCACGCATCGGGTAGGCGTACACCTCAACCCACTCGATCTCCGACCCGGACAGCCCCGGCACATCGAGGCTCTCAACACTGCCGGACCGTAAGCTGCGGAGCGCGGGGCAACCCGCGCACGGCTCGCGAAGATCACGATGATACGCCTCGTAACAGCGTTTCCCGATCAGCGGGTGAGCGTCTTGATACCATAGCTCCATCGCACGATTGACGTGCCGGATCGTAAGATCCGGATTCAGCACACTGATACCGTCCTGCACCGCATCCAAGATGTGATGCAGAAACAGCTCGTTTTCCTTTTGCGCGGCCCGCGCATTCTGCCGCTCGGTTATCACCTCGGTGTAGAGAATGATGCCGCCCACCTTGCCGTCGGCCGCGTACCAGGGGCGGCACTCCCAGCGGGTGTATTCTGTGGTTCCGTCGGGCCGAGGGAAGCTGTCGAGCTCGGAGCTCAACACCTCCCCGGCGAGCGCGCGGCGGTGTACCTTGCGCCGGCGCTCCGGGATCTCGGGGAACACATCGTAGTGATGCCGCCCGATTACCTCCTCACCCGAGACTCCGTAATCCTCCACGAAGCGGTCGCTCACGTAGCGAAAACGCAGGTCCTTGTCCAGCACCGCGACGGCGTTGGGGTCGTGATGAATGACGTACTCCATCAACTCGTGCCATCCTCGCAGCGCCTCACGGTGGCGGTGTCTCTCGGTAACCTCGCGTACAAACACGAGCGCGCCGTTGCGCCCTTCGTACTCTATCGGCTCACCCACGGTCTCTACCCAGATCTCCTCGCCGTCGAGTCGCAGCCATTTCTGCTCTACCGGGCTTCGCACCGCCTCTTGCGCATCGTTGAGCCGACGCATGCCTTCCTGCTTTGCCTCGTGCCAGTCCGGGTGCACGCGCTCGAGCACCGGACGACCGAGGAGCTCGGCTTCGCTCTCGGCGCCGAACATCGCGAGCGCCGCCGGGTTGAGAAACGCGAAAGTCTGGTCGGTCTGAATGAAGATCGGCTCCGGAGCGCCCTCAACAATCGAGCGAAAGCGCCGCTCGCTTGCGGTCAAAGCGCGCTCGCGGCCGAGCAGTCGACTTTGCGAGATTTGCAGTTCTTCGTTGGTTACGCGCAGCTGTTCGTTCGCGGCCTCGGTCTGCATCTTTTGCTGATTCACCTCGCGCTTGGCGTCAAACAAGCGAAACGCCATCTTCACCGACGCGAGCAACACCACTTCACCGGAGTTCTTAACGATATAGCCGTAGGAGGTAATCTCTTCGGTCTTCTCGACGACTTCTTTCTCGGTGTGCGAAGAGAGAAACACCACCGGCAGCTCGCGCCGCGCAAGGATACGCCGAGCGACCTCGGGGCCGTCTATTCCGTCGCCAAGGTCAATATCCATTAAGACGAGATCGATCGGCGAATCCTGGGCGCAGCATTCCGCTACCGCCTGCTCACCGGTAGCGGCGTGGACAACCTCGTAGCCGGCGCTTCGCAGTTGACGCGTCTCAACCATCGCGACGAGCGCTTCGTCCTCCACCAGCAACACCGTACGCTGTGGCTCGGCCACGACCCCTCCTTACGGCGTAGTGTGCAACCTTCCCTCGTATTATGAGACAATTTCGACAATCAGGAAACCCCAAAAAACATGAAAAAAACCATTTACGGGCAACGGTCCGAGCGAGAGCTTAGCCGAGCGGGACAATCAGGCGCAAGACCGCGCCGTGCTCCGGCTCGAAGCGCAGTGTGGCGTGAATCGCTTGCGCAAGGCGCCGCACGAGCAGGTGCGCCGTTCCGTCGAGCTTGGCTGTGCAGGCTACCGGGCGATCGCGATCGTCGCACGCGGTAATGCTTATCTCGATCGTGCGCTGCGCGGGGTCGAGTTTCGCAATCTTTATCACGACACGAGCTGTGGCGCAGTACCCCTCGCCACAGCCTGCACCGTCACCGGGCACCTCCAACCGGAACGCGGCGAGCACCTCGGCGACAGTCAGCGTTATGCTGAGCGCCGCCGCTACCCCCAACACCGCTCCGTGCGCACCCACGCTCTGCCGCTCTCCCGGGCTCTGCAGCTCTCCCGGGCTCTGCAGCTCTCC
>SLBH01000169.1 GCA_007126415.1 Spirochaetales bacterium | reverse complement strand
TGCCGCAAGACCCAAAAGAGTTCGGGCTCGTGCACGGCGATTATAACTTCGCCAATATGCTCTACGCGCCGTCAAGGCTTACCGTGATCGATTTCGACGAGTGCGAGTATCACTGGTACGCCTACGACCTTGCGGTATATCTGTTCTATTACCTGCTCGGAAAAGACCCCGCGAACATGGACCTAAGCGCCGCCCGAGAGGTTTGGACGCATCTGCTTGAGGGCTACCGCAGCGAGCGTGAGATTCCCCGCATGCTTCTCGAGCACCTCCAGCGGCTTCTTCGGCTTCGGGAGTATATGCTGTACAGCTCGGTGTATCAGAGTCTCTCGCTGCGTCCGTGGGGCTCATGGCAGAGAAGCTTCATAGCGTCGGCCGAGGAACGCTTCAGAACCGGTCGCCCGTTTGTGGAGCTTGACGAGCTCCAGCAGTGAAGCTCCACCGGTAAGCGGAGACCGCCGGGCTAATCGGGCCGCGGTGTAGGCGTGAATCCACGACCGTATCAAGTAGGGGGCGGCTCCTCCCGATAATCAGAAGTAGCAGCGAGTGAGGAGGTACGCGAGGTGGTTCGCGGATGGTATACCGGCGCGAGTGGGATGCGGGCTCAGGAGCATCGCCTCGACGCGCTCTCAAACAACTTGGCGAACGCCGATACCACCGGGTACAAGCGCGACGTCTCGGTACACAAGGCGTTTCCGGAGCTTATGCTGCGTCGCTTCAGCGACGACGGCGTGAAGCGCGTTCCGCTGCGAATGGATCCAATCGGGCAGATCGATACCGCGCCGGTTGTCGGGCGGCTGGGTACCGGGGTGGAGCAGAACGAAAGCTACACCGTGTTCGAACAGGGCTCGGTCAAGGAAACCGAGAACCCGTTCGATCTCGCGCTAGACGGCGAGGGCTTCTTCGTGGTCAACACGCCGTACGGCGAGCGGCTCACGCGTAACGGCGGCTTCATGCTCGGCCCGGAAGGTATCGTGGTAACCCAGGAAGGCTATCCGGTTATGGGTGAAGAGGGGATGATCCGGGTGCGCGAGAACAACTTCAAGATCGACGAAGACGGACGCGTGTTTGAAAACCGTGCGCTGCCCGAGGATAGGCTTATCTCAATGACCGAGAACCGCTGGGAAGACTCGCAAGAGATCGACCGCTTGCGCATCGTCAATGTTCGCCGGCCGCGCCATTTAGAAAAGCAGGGCTCAAGCCTCATTCGCGACACCTGGGAGAGCGGCGAGCCGCAGATTCTCGAAGACAACGAGCGCCCAAAGGTGCTGCAGGGCTTTCTCGAGACCTCCAATGTGAACCCGGTCACCGAGATGGTCGAGATGATTCAGGTAAACCGAGCCTACGAGGCCAATCAGCGGGTTATACAGACCCATGACGACCTCACCGGCCGGCTCATTAACGATACTATGCGCCTCTAGCCGAGGCGGCGCACCGCGAGCAAACCGCGAGTAAGGAGTAACGCGCTATGATGCGTTCGCTATGGACCGGCGCCTCCGGGATGTCCGGTCAGCAGTTCAACATCGACACGATCGCCAACAACCTCTCGAACGTCAACACAACGGGGTTCAAGCGTAACCGAGCCGATTTTCAGGACCTCATCTACCAAACGAAGCGCATCGCGGGCACCCCCGCGACCGAGGAGACGTTGGTGCCTGTGGGAACGCAGGTTGGGTCCGGAGTGAAGGTTGCCGGTACGCAGAAAATCTTCACGCAAGGCTCGCTAGAGAACACCGGTAACGCCGGTGACCTCGGGATTGTGGGAGAGGGGTTCTTCCGCGTGATGCGCTACGACGGCAGCTACGCCTACACGCGTGACGGAGCCTTCAAGATAGACGCCGACGGGCAGCTGGTCACCGACGACGGCTACCGCGTGATGCCGGAGATCATTCTCCCTGAAGGCTTCCTGCACGAAAGTCTGAATGTCACCAAGGACGGCCGCGTCTTCGTTGAGCTACCCGGCATCGACGACCCGCTCGAGGTGGGGCAGATTGAGTTGTACCGCTTCACCAACCCGGCCGGGCTGCAGGCCATCGGCGATAACCTCTTCATCGACAACGCCGCCTCGGGAGAGCCGATCGCGGCCCAACCGGGATTCGACGGCATGGGGCATCTCGAGCATAAGTTCATCGAGACCTCCAACGTCGACGTGGTGCAGGAGATGGTCGACATGATCGTCGCCCAGCGCGCCTACGAGATGAACTCAAAGACCATTCAGACCTCGGACGCGATGCTCGGTATCGCGGCAAACCTCAAGCGATAGCGGTTAGCGAACGGAGGCAGTTATGGAGTCGTACTCGGCCGAACTCGCTCGGTTCCAGACCCTAGACGCCGCTGCGCGCAGACCGCCGCAAACCGCGCGCGGGCCCGCACAAGCGCCCGTCGGCGGCGACGATGCGCGCTTGCGCGAGGTCACCCAGGAGTTTGAGGCGATCTTCATCAAACAGATGCTCGACTCTATGCGCGAGACGCGAGATTCCGAGGCCGATTTGCTGCACGGCGGTATGGCGGAAGAATTTTTCGAAGATATGTTGTATGATGAATATGCGAAGCTCATGGCGAAAACCGGAGACTTTGGTCTCGGGGAAGTGCTGTACCGAGAGCTCTCGGGACGCTGAGGCGGTGTAGTAATAAAGCTATAGTTCGCCCGCGTGTCGATGTACAGATTTGTATACAAAAGGCTCCACCTCGGTGGGGCCTTTTTTGATTAAGACCTTGTAACTCTTGTTCCAAGAAAGACATATACGGATTCTTTCGATTCCAACGGCTTGGCACATGGATTGCAAAAAGTGTCTATAGGAGATTTGTATGCAGAAAAAAGCCGTACGAACAGAAACACAAGATGATTTGCTCAAGTCTTACTTCGACCAGATAAAGAAGACCCCGCTCTTGAGCTTCGAAGAGGAGCTGGAGCTTTCAAAACGGATCGAGAACAACGACGAAGAGGCGCGGCGGAGTCTGGTGGAAGCCAACCTGCGACTGGTGGTCAAGATCGCGAAGGCCTACGTGGGCCCGGGTGTCTCGTTGATAGACCTGGTGCAGGAAGGCAACATCGGCCTGCTGAAGGCGGCGTCGAAGTTTAACTACCGTAAGAACGTGCGATTCAGCACATACGCATCCTGGTGGATTCGGCAGGCGATCACGCGCGCGCTCAGTAACAAGCGCCGCCCGATTCGTCTCCCGCATCGCAAGGAAGACGCGCTAAAGCGTATTCAGCGGGCGTACACGGTGCTCAGCCAGGAGCACTCGCGGAAGCCCACAACAGAGGAGGTTGCTGAAGAAGTGCAGATGACCTCGGCCGAGGTAGAGGATATCCTACGCATCTCAAACGCCGTGGTCTCGCTAGACAGCGACATCAACGACGATTCCGGCACCTTCCACGATGTATTCGAGGACTACTCGTACGCGCCCGATATCACGGTGATGCGCGAAACCGTCCGTGACGCAACGCTTCAGTTTCTCGACCGTCTGAAAGGCAAAGAGAAGCAGGTGCTGATGTACCGCTTTGCGTTTTACGGCGGCGAGCGCTACACCTTGAAGCGCATCAGCGACGAACTCGGCATCTCGCCGGAGACCGTCCGGCAGGTAGAGATGCGTGCGATGCGCAAGCTCCGTGCGCAGGCGGGCGAGATGCGAGAGTACATCTTTAATTAGTCTCTTAGGTTGGACCATTCTCCCTCCTTACCCTTGTCCCGCACCTGTCGGCGCTCCCCCGGGCGTCGGCGGGCTGCGGGATCTTTTTTTCGCCTGCTTGTGTGAGTGTGCTCGCGCGGTGAGCCCGCCCGGGTGGCAGTGCTGGGTGCGGTGTTCGGCGGCGCGGGCGGGTGCTTGACGGCGGCGGGTCGGCGCGATAGCTTAGTGCGCGGTGGCGGCGAAACAAAGTTCGGGCCGGTCCGGGAAGGCCCGCGATAATAGCGGAAAACCAAGTAAGCAGGCGCAGGCCTCTGAACAGGCCTCTAAGCAGGCTTCGCGACGGCGATCTCCCACGCGTGCCGAGCAGCGGCGACGGGTCTTTTTGCTGTACGCGCTGCTGGCATCGATCGCGGTGCTGCTTGCGCTCATTTTGGTCTTGATGCCGCGTGCGCCGCGGGAAGAAGAGCGCCTCAGCGAACGTCCGGCGGAGTCTGAGGAACGCGCGGACGGTGCGGAGGAGCCGGTCTCCGAAGACGACTACCGCGTGCCGCAACAGCCGCCGGATGACGAGCGCATCGCTCCGGAGCCCGCCCCCGAGCGCGATCGCGAGCGTGAACGAGACCCCGAGGTAGCGCCTCCGGGCCTCATGCCGTGGGCGATCCCGCGACCGGCGGAGCCCGCGCGGTTGTACTTCGTGCTCGATGACGCCGGTGCGAGTCTTGAGGAGCTAGAGCCGTTTTTGGAGCTTGGGTTCCCGTTCACGGTCGCGGTGTTGCCGCATCTTGCGCGGTCTCGCGAGGTTGCGGAGGTTGCTGCCGAGGCGGGGCTGGAACTCATGCTTCATCAGCCGATGGAGGCTTTGAACGATGCCGACCCAGGCCCGGGCGCAATAGAGCTCGGGCAAAACGGTGACGATGTGCGCGCGATCCTCGAGCGCAACCTTTCGTCGTTACCGCGGGTGGTTGGGGTAAACAACCACATGGGCTCGCGTGTCACGCAAGACGAGGATACAATGCAAGCGGTTCTCGAAGAACTGCATCAACGCGGTTTGTTCTTCTTGGACAGCCGCACGACCCATCTCAGCGCGGCACCGCGCGTGGCGGCGGAGTTGGGGATACCGTTTATGGAGCGCGATGTGTTTTTAGACCACGACCCGCAACGTGAAGCTATCGAGGCGGCGTTGCACCAGGCCCTCACGGTCGCCGAGACGCAGGGCCACGCCGTTATGATCGGTCATGTCATGGTGAGCGAGCTCGCCGAGGTGTTTGAGGAGATCTACCCTCAGTTGGTAGAACACGGCTATCGCTTCGAGCCGCTCTCGCAGTACTTTGAGCTTCAGCAACACGATGACGATTCTCGGGATTGAGAGCTCCTGCGATGAGTGCGCGGTTGCGATAGTCGCCGACGGGCGTCGGTTGATCGGGCAGGTCGTCGCAACCCAGATCGAGTATCACCGGCCGTACAGCGGTGTGGTGCCCGAGATTGCCTCGCGCAAACACACCGAGTGGATCGAGTCGGTCTATCGCCGCTGTCTCGATGAGAGCGGTGTGCGTCAAAACGAGCTCGACGGAATAGCGGTAACCTGTCGCCCTGGGCTCGTGGGGTCGTTGTTGGTGGGCGTTTCGTTCGCGAAAGCGCTCGCGTACGCGCTCGATCTCCCGCTCATAGGTGTCGACCATATCCTCGCTCACCTCTACGCGCCGCACCTCGAGCACGAGCTCGAGTACCCGTTTCTCGGCGTCTTGCTTTCGGGCGGACACACCCTAATCGCGCGCGTCGGCGGGTACGACGACGTAGAGGTGGTTGGGGCCACGATAGACGATGCGGTAGGGGAGGCGTTCGACAAGATCGCGGGTTACTTCGAACTCGGCTATCCGGGAGGGGTTGAGATCGACAAGCGCGCCCGTCGCGGAGACCCACGCGCGTATCGCTTCCCGGCACCGCGGCTGCACAAGGGCGACCACCCGTTCGACGTCTCGTACTCGGGGCTTAAGACCGCGGTGGTGAATCAGCGCGAACAATTTCGCGACGCTTCCTGTGACGCGAGCATCGAGAATATCTGCGCCTCGTTTGAGAGAGCCGCGGTGGATATGCTGGTCTCGCGCGTGGCGAAAGCGGCCGAGCGCTACGGGCTGCAGACCGTGGTTGCCGGGGGCGGCGTTGCCGCCAATACGTATTTCCGCGAAGCGCTCGCGCACGACACCGGGCTGAAGGTGGTGCTGCCGTCGCTCGGGCTCTGCACCGACAACGGCGCGATGGTTGCGGCGCTCGGCTACGAGCACCTCTCGCGCGGGCGTTGTTCCGGCCTTGACCTCGACGTCTCGGCGCGCACGCCGGGCTATCGCCGCGCCTATCCTTGAGTTCGCGGGCGTGTCACCGAATCTCTTCGCTGAGCGCTTTGAGGTCTTCGTTATCGGGGTAGAGGACCGGAGGGTTCGGAACCGGCGCTGCAATCAAGCGGCGCGCCACCTCGCCGATATTGAACGCAAACCGGCTTTCGGGCCGACGCAAGACCAGAGGCCGGCGCTCCACCACCGAGCGGGAGACCTCTTCGTCGTACGGCAGCACACCGATGTACTCGAGCTCGAGCGCGAGATTATTGCGCGAGATGGTCCGTAAGCGCGCGCCGAGCTGTAGGTCGGCGGCGCTGCGGCCCATGTTCAACACCACGCGCGGCGAGAACGCCGCGATCTGAGCCTCAACGTGCGCCGCTGCGTCGGGCGATGTCTCCTGAAGCCGCGGAATGAGGTCGCGGAAGCTTTGCTGCGTGCCCTCGAGTTTTTCTTTCCCGAATGCCTCGATCACGCTGCGCTCCTCGCTCTTGGCGGGAAAGCTGCGGTATAGCAGACGGAGCAGCGCGGTCTTCAGGAATGAATACGCGTTAAGGATCGAGGTCGGCTCAAAGGTGCAGACCACCAGTCCGCTCGAGTTGGTAAGAAAAAAATCGATTGTGTTGTAAGAAGAGCCTGAGCCGAGATCGAGGATTACGAAATCGGCCGGAAGCTCGCCGAGCTCCTTGATCATGCGCTGTTTGCGAAAGAACGGAAGATTAGCGGTGCCGGGCAGCAAGGCGTCGCCGGGAATGAAGAACAAGCGGCTGAGCTCGGTCTCCACCAGGAGCGACTCAATGGAATCGGCCTCTTTGGTGATGTAGTGTCCCACGCCGGAGTGCTTGTTGCGCAGGCCGAGCACGGTGTGGAGGTTGGAGCCGCCAAGGTCTAGGTCTGCGAGCACCACGGTTTTGCCGGCCTGTGCAAGCGCAACGCCGAGATTGGCCGAGAGAATGCTTTTTCCGACACCGCCCTTACCGCTGGCTACCGGGAGTATAACCGTCATGTTTTGGCCTTCTTTAGCCCCACTATAGTGCAATGATCGGTGCTCATCAATAATTGACAGGAGCGGTGATTTTATCTACGCTACCGAGCGTTATGAGTACCGAATACGATCTCGATGCGGTAATCCGCAAGGTTCCCGATTTCCCCAAGCCCGGGATTCTGTTCTACGACATCACCGGGATTCTGGTGCACCCGGAGGCCTTCCGTTACTGCGTCGACAAAATGGTCGAGATGTACCGCGACAGCGGCATCGAGGGTATCGCCGGGATAGACGCGCGTGGGTTTGTGTTCGCGGCTCCGTTGGCGTACGAGCTCGGGATACCGCTTGTTCTCGTCCGCAAGAAAGGCAAGCTGCCCGGCGAGAAGCACGTAAATCGTTTCACGCTCGAGTACGGCGAGGACCAGATCGAGGTGCACCGCGAGGACCTCAAGCCGCCCCGTCGCTGCCTCATCGTCGACGATCTCATTGCAACCGGCGGCACGCTCAAGGCCACGGCCGAGATCCTCGAGGCGGCAGGCTCCTCGGTGGCAGGTATCTTCAGCGTGGTTGCATTGCCGTTTCTGAACTTCGACGAAAAGCTCGCCGGCTACGACGTGCGTTATCTGCAGGAGTACCACAGCGAGTAACGCCTCCGGCGGCAGCCTATAACGCGGCGCGGCAACGCGGCGGCAACGCGGGGGTTGACAGGTAGGGCCGGGGGTGAGTATTGTAGTCGCGGTTGGCGACAATTCCCGGTTGTGTAATGGTAGCACTGCAGACTCTGGATCTGCCTGTGGGGGTTCGAGTCCTCCCCGGGAAGTCATCAATGGCCCCTTCGTCTATCGGCTAGGACGGGTGATTCTCAGTCATCAAAGAGGGGTTCGATTCCCCTAGGGGCTAACGCTCTGGAATGCCGGCTGTAACAAGCCGGCATTTTTTTGCGCAAATATTTGTCCAGGCGCCGAACACGGTGCGAGCGTGGGAAAGCCGAGCATGGAAAAACAATACAATCTACTGATTCTACCGGACGGAACGAGTTTCCGGGGAACCGCGTTCGGGGCGCCGGCCCCGGATGTGGGTGATCTCGAGCAGGAACGCGCGCGCCCTGAGGTGCTCGGCGCACGCGATAAAGCGGTAGGCGAGGTGGTGTTCAACACCGCGATGTCGGGCTATCACGAGGTTCTTACCGACCCGTCGTATACCGGGCAGCTTGTGGCGATGACCTACCCGCACATCGGTAACTACGGTACCTCCGCAGACTGGAGCGAGGTAGGCCCGGAAAGCGGGTGCGCGCGCGTGGTGGTGAAACCGGCGGGGTTCATCGTGCGCAAACTCTACACCGGGCCGATTCCGGCCGGCCGGCAGACCCTGCATGCGTTTCTCGCGGCGCACGGCACGCCGGGCATCAGCGGGGTAGACACGCGCCGGCTTACGCTGCGCCTGCGCGATCACGGAAGCGCTACCGGCGTGATCGTCCGCGCCCCGAACCAAACCGACGGCTCGCTCTCGGCGGCCGAGCTCGAGGGCGTACGCGCCTACCTCAACGCCTTCCCCGCGATGGAAGGGCGAAACTTGATCGGAGCGGTCGGCACGCGCGAGCCGGTAGTGTTCAACGAGGGCGGCTCGCCGCGCCTCGCGTTGTTAGACTGCGGGCTTAAAGCCAACATCATCCGTGAACTCACCAAGCGCGGCGCCGAGGTTACCGTAATCCCGAGCGACGCGCGCTTCGAGCAGCTCGGCGAGCTCAACTCCGACGCGCTGTTTCTCTCAAACGGCCCGGGCGACCCGGCGGTACTGCAGCAGCAGGTGGCGTTGGTGAAGGACACCGTAGGCCGGCTCCCGGTGCTCGGGATCTGCCTCGGGCATCAGCTCATCGCCGAGGCGCTCGGCGCTAAGACCTACAAGATGAAGTTCGGCCACCACGGCATCAACCACCCGGTGCGCGACGAGCTCACCGGCAAGGTCTTCGTCACCTCGCAGAACCACGGCTTCGCGGTCGATGAGGCGACGCTGCCGAACGACACCACGGTGTGGTTCAAGAACGCGAACGACGGTAGCAACGAGGGCGTCATAGACCGCCGCCGGCGCGTGCTCTCGGCGCAGTTTCATCCCGAATCGGCCCCGGGTCCAACCGACTCGGCCTGGATCTTCGACGCATTTCTCGACGCACTCAAGGAGTCGTAGCATGGGCGCTCGCCGCGATATCAATAAGATTCTCATCATCGGTTCCGGCCCAATCATGATCGGGCAGGCCTGCGAGTTCGACTACTCCGGAAACCAGGCGGTGCGCGCGCTCAAGGAAGAGGGCTACACCGTGATCTTGGTAAATCCCAACCCGGCAACCATCATGACCACGCCCGGTACCGCCGACGCCATTTATATGGACCCGCTCGAGGTTCCCTACCTCGAGGCCATCATCCGCGCCGAGCGGCCCGACGCCGTGCTTCCCACGATGGGCGGCCAGACCGCGCTCAATCTCACGATGGACCTCGACGCCGCGGGTGTGTTCGAGCGCTACGGGGTTGAGGTGCTCGGCGCGCGCGCCGAGTCTATCCGTATGGCCGAGGACCGCGGCGAGTTCAAGCTCGCAATGGACCGCATCGGGCTCGAGTCGGCCAAGTCTGCATTTGTGCACAACCTCGAGGAGACGCGCGCCTTTCTCGAGCGCTCCGGCGTTCCCGTCATTATCCGCCCCAGTTACACGCTCGGCGGCCGCGGCGGCGCAATCGCCTACACCCGCGACGATGTCGAGCAGCTGGTGCAGTGGGCGCTCGCGGAAAGCCCTACCCATACCGCGCTGCTCGAGGAGTCGCTGCTGGGGTGGAAGGAGTTTGAGCTCGAGGTGGTGCGCGACGCCGCCGACAACGCGGTCATCGTCTGCTCTATCGAGAACATCGACCCAATGGGCGTCCACACCGGCGACAGCATCACGGTGGCGCCGATTCAAACCCTCTCGGACGCTACCTATCAGCGCATGCGCACCGCCGCGATCGAGGTGTTGCGCGAGGTCGGCGTGGACTGCGGCGGATCAAATGTGCAGTTCGCGGTGCATCCCGAGACCGATCGCATGGTGGTGATCGAGATGAACCCGCGCGTAAGCCGCTCCTCGGCGCTCGCGAGTAAGGCCACCGGGTTCCCGATCGCGCGCTGCGCCGCGAAGCTCGCGGTCGGCTTCACGCTCGATGAGGTGGTGAACGACATCACCGGCAAGACGGTATCGTGCTTTGAGCCCGCGCTGGATTACTGCGCGGTCAAGGTGCCGCGCTTTGAGCTCGAGAAGTTCCCGCTCGGCTACGAGGAGCTCGGGACGCAGATGAAGTCGGTCGGCGAGTCGCTCGCGATCGGGCGGAGCTTCACCGAGGCGCTCAACAAGGCGATTAGGGCGTGCGAGTTTGGGTTCGACGGCATCGAGGAGCTTCCCGAGGTCGAGACAAAGACGCTCAACCGCATGATCGACAATTTGCATCCGCGTCGGCTGTTTGCGGTCTACACCGTGCTGAAGCGTCGGGGCGCCGAGGCGCTCGATGAACTCGCCGAGCGCACCGCGTACGACCGCTGGTTTCTCTACCACCTGCTCGAGCTCGCCGAGCTCGAGCGGCGCCTCGCGCGCGAAGAGCTTACGCAGGAGCTGCTACTCGAGGGCAAGGCGGCCGGCCTGTCCGACCGCCGCATCGCCTCGCTCCGTGGCGAGGATGAGCGCGCGGTGCGCGCGTTGCGCGAGCGTTTCGGGCTGTTCGCGGGCTATCACTTCGTCGACACCTGCGCCGGAGAGTTCGACGCCGACACGCCGTACTTCTACGGCACCTACGGCGAGGTCGACGAAGGCGAGCCTCTTCAAAGCGGGGGCGTGGTGATCCTCGCAAGCGGGCCGAACCGCATCGGGCAGGGGCTTGAGTTCGACACCTGCTGCACGCTTTCCTCGATGGCGTACCGCAGGCTCGGCATCAAGACCGTGATCATTAACTCAAACCCCGAGACGGTCTCCACCGATTTCAACGTCTCCGATCGCCTCTACCTCGAGCCGCTCACCGCCGAGGATGTCGCGGAGGTATTGCGCAAAGAGGGGCTGAGCAATGTGGTGGTGCAGCTCGGCGGCCAAACCCCGCTCAATATGGCCGAGGAGCTCGAGGCCTTTGGCGCGCGCGTGGTCGGCACCGCGGTTGAGAGCATTCAAGGCGTGGAGGACCGCGGGTTGTTTGCGGCGTTGATCACGCGCCTCGGGCTGCGGCAACCTGCAAACCGCATGGCCGGGACGCCGGAAGAGGTGGATCGCTACGCCGCCGAGATCGGATACCCGGTGCTGCTGCGCCCCTCGTTCGTGCTCGGCGGTCGCAGCATGATGATCGCCTATACCCGCGAGGAGCTGCTTGAATTTCTCGCTAAGGGCATTGTGATCACGCCCGAGCGTCCGGTTCTCGTGGATCAGTTCCTCGAGGACGCCTTTGAGTACGACGTGGACGCGGTGGCCGACGGCGAGTTTGTGTATGTCGGTGGGGTGATGCAGCATATCGAGGCGGCCGGTGTCCACTCCGGCGACTCCGCCTGCGTCTTCCCGGCCTACAAATCGAGCCCTGAGATGGAACGCCAAATCGTGGAGGCAACCGCGCTCATCGCGCGTGACATCGGCGTGCGCGGGCTACTAAACATTCAGTTCGCGGTCAAGGACGAGGAACTGTACGTGATAGAGGTAAATCCGCGCGCCTCGCGCACCGTGCCGTTCATCTCGAAGGTCTCGGGAGTCGACCTCGTTGAGGCGGCGGTCCGTGTCTGGCAAGGCGAGAACCTGCAACAGCAAGG
>SLBH01000092.1 GCA_007126415.1 Spirochaetales bacterium | reverse complement strand
TTCATCAACTTTCTCACCGGTCTGTATCCGCTTCCGATGGGAGCGCTGGTAGCGGTGGTCATGGGGATGACACTCACTGCGCCGATCTCGAGCGCCGCGCTCGCGATCTCGCTTGGGTTAAGCGGGCTTGCCGCCGGAGCCGCCACGGTGGGGTGCGCGACGCAGATGATCGGATTTGCGGTCGGTAGTTTTCGCGAGAACAAGACCGCCGGGCTGTTCGCGCAGGGGCTCGGCACCTCTATGCTACAGTTTCCCAACATCGTTCGGCGGCCGGTAGTGTGGGTGCCCACCATTCTTACCTCGGCGGCGCTGGGGCCTCTTGCCACGGTGGTGTTTGAAATGGAGAATAATGCCATCGGTGCCGGTATGGGCACTTCGGGCTTGGTAGGCCAGATCGCAACGCTGGAGGTGATGGGAAGCGCGGCGCTGCCCGGCATCGTCTTGCTGCAGTTTGTGCTTCCGGCGCTCGGTACGCTGGCGCTCACCGAGTTAATGCGCAGGTCGAAGATAATCCGAGATGGCGACCTCAAGCTCGATCTATAACGCAGTGGGTGGCGGTGGTCGATCGTGAGGTTTCACCGTTGAGGAGCGTATGAGCCTGAGAGATTTGATCGGCGATGACGACTTACCGGCCGGTACCCTCCGCGAGCTGCGCGAGGTCTTTCGGCGGCGTGACGTCCCGGACGACATCAAACGTCGGTACATCTCGCTGCGAGCTCGGCAGCAGCAACTCGAACAACAGCTGGACGACACCTCAAGCGCTCTCGACGATCTGCATGAGCAGATAAAGGCCCGCAAACGCCGCGAGCAGAATCTCGAGAAGCGCTTGATCTACAACGAGAAGACCGGTCTCGCCAATCATACCGTTCTCGACAATGATCTGCATAGCTTTTTGAACGAGGCCAACAGCTCACCGGCGCCGCGCGATATCGTGGTGTACATCATCGCGCTCGACCAGAGCTTTGAGGACGCCAAGCGCTCCCTGGAGCCGAGCCTCAGCGATTGGATCATCTACGAGACCGGCGAGCGCCTGAAGGAATGTCTGCCTGCGAACTCGCGGCTGTACCACACCCGTGAGACCGAGTTCGTGGTAGTGATGGTGCACAACCATAGCGGCGACGTCGTAGAGTACTACGCCGACCGCTTCTATGAAGAGGTCTCACGGCGCTTCACGCTGCCGAAATACACGATCTCGATCGGGTGCTACATAGGGATCGCGTGCCATCCCGACCATGGAAGCTCAAAACGGAGTCTCCTACGCAACGCGGATATCGCGCTCTCAAACAGCATCCGCTTGCGCCGGGTGTCTACTACCTATCGGCCTGAGATGAGTGTAGCGGTGATCGAGAAGATCGAGCTACAGAACAGCATCATCAAGGCGCTCGAGGAGCAAACGATAGCCGAGATCAACCGGCAGTTCGAGTTGCATTATCAACCCTTGATAGAGATCGAGTCGTGTAGCGGGACCGTCCCGCAAGGTAGGGTCGTGGGTGCGGAGGCTCTAATTCGCTGGCATCATCCTTCGCATGGGCTGGTGGCACCGGACCGTTTCATACCGGTTGCCGAGGAGAGCGGTTTGATCGTCCCGATCGGCACCTGGGCGCTGTACACCGCGTCCGATCTCCTCGCGAGTTGGGGTGTGCGCAACGGTAAGGGGTTTGAGCACTTGTTTGTCTCGGTGAATGTATCGCCGCGCCAGTTCCGCGATGAGTATCTTCTATCAAACATCGAGCGAGCGCTCAGTCGTGCGCAGGTTGCCGCGGATAATCTGCGCCTCGAGATAACCGAGAGCAGCATCATGGACGATCCCGAGGACTCGCTGTACAAGATCCATCGCATTCGTGAGATGGGTATCGAGGTCTCGATCGATGATTTCGGTACCGGGTATTCGTCGTTGAGTTACCTGAAACGCTTTCCTATTCGCTCGATAAAGCTCGATCGTACATTCATGAGAGACCTGTTGACCGACAAAGCCACGATGAGCATCGTAAAGGCCATCTGTAACATGGCGGCCGGACTGGGGATTGAGGTTATTGTGGAAGGGGTCGAGCAGTACGAACAGATTCAGTACCTCTGGGACCTAGGGTGTCGGCGGTACCAAGGGTTTTACTTTGGTCGCGCGGTGCCGGAGGACCTGTTTTCGGCCGAGCTCGACGACTGGTCGATGGAGGATAGTTCACATGGCGCTTGAGATTGCGGTTTCGTGCAATCGAGGCAAGGTTCGACGCAAGAACGAAGACGTCGCGGCTATCGGCTCGCGGCTGATCCGCGATGAGGAGAAAGCCGCACGGGTAGATTTCCCCGATGGCCGCTTCCTCGTCGGCGTTGCCGACGGCGTCGGGGGTGCGCCGGGTGGCGATCAGGCGAGCAAAATCGTGGCCGGGCAGATGCTGAATCGTCTCGAGGATCTTAAGGACGGCCTCAGCCCCGAGCGTCTCGCCGAGGAGGTGCGGCTGTCGGCGGTGGAGGTGAACACCGACCTGATCAAGAAGAGCTGGCTCGGTCTCGGGCGCGCCGGTATGTCGACCACCTACACCGGCGTGTTCGGATACGAAGGCTCGCTTTATTGCGTGCACGCCGGCGACTCGCGCCTGTATCGTTACGGACCGGAGGGGCTTCGCCAGCTCACGCGCGATCACACCCTGCGCGAAGAACTGGGTGATCCCACAATCCCCGGGAACATTATCGTGAACTGTTTTGGGGGCGAGGAGCAGTTCTACCTCGATTTTTTCCCGATTGCGGATCTGTCGCTCAACGGTGACCTACTGTTGTTGTGTAGCGACGGGTTGAGCGACATGCTCTCCGACCCTGAGCTCGAGGCGACCTGCGCCGAACTCGGCCCCGACCTCGGCGACGGAGCGAGGCGCTTTGTGGGGTCGGCAAACCAAGCCGGTGGTCACGACAACATCACGCTTGCGCTGCTTCGTGTTGTGGAAGCGTAGCCGGGACGAACTGTGTCTATGAATGCCGTGCAGCCCACGCCTTCCGGGCAGCCCACGCCTTCTGAGCGGTTGTCGGGAGCTCAGCCGGCTCCGCAGCGTGCTGAGCTTCTGGAGTTCATCGCGTTTATGGGTGCCCTGTGTTTGTTCTTCTCCACGCTCGAGTACCTGTTTCCTAAGCCGTTCCCGTTCTTCCGCTTG
>SLBH01000019.1 GCA_007126415.1 Spirochaetales bacterium | reverse complement strand
CGAGAACGAGTTTCGCATGCGACTCGGCGGTGCCGATTATATGGAGATTCACCGCGCCGGCGGCGGCATCATGAGCAGCGTGCGTTCGCTGCGCGAAACGGCGCTCGAGCCGCTGCTCGCGCAGACGCTCGCGGGCCTGCAGCGCTCGCTCTCGTTTGGCGTAACCACCGTTGAGATCAAGACCGGTTACGGACTCGAGACCGCGGCCGAGCTGCGGCAGCTCGAGGCGATTCGGCTTGCGGCCGAGCAGGTGCCGCAGGATGTGGTTCCCACCTTTCTCGGCGCGCACTCCATCCCGGTGGAGTATCGCGAGCGGCGCGAGGAGTTCGTGAGGTTGGTGCTCGAGGAGATGCTGCCGGCCGCCGCCGAGACCGGCATTCCTCGGTACTGCGACATCTTCACCGAGGAAAGCGTGTTCACGGTGTCCGAGAGCGAGCGCATTCTTACGCGCGCGCGGGAGCTCGGGATGGAGCTCAAGGCGCATGTAGACGAGATCGTGAACCTCGGCGGTGCCGCGATGGCGGCGCGGCTGGGGTGTGTCTCGGCCGAGCATTTAATCGCGGCCGACGACGAGGGGCTCGCCGCGATGGCCGAGGCCGGTACCATCGGGGTGGTGTTGCCGGGAACCTCGTTCAGTTTGAAAAAGCCGTACGCCCGCGCGCCGCGGATGATTGAGCTCGGCGTACCGGTGGCGCTTGCAACCGATTGCAACCCCGGATCGTGCTACACCGAGTCGATGCCGTTTATCGTGACGCTTGCGGTGATGCAGGCGGGGCTTTCGATCGAGCAGGCGCTGACCGCGGTCACCCTCAACGCCGCGCACGCTATCGGGGCCGCCGAGCGGGTCGGGAGCTTGGAGCCGGGCAAGTACGCCGATTTTGTGGTACTCGAGGGCGAGTCACCGGCGGTTATCCCTTACCACGTTGGAGTGAACCCGGTACGGGAGGTGTACAAGCGCGGTGAGCTGGTGCATCAGGCCTAATCGTGAGCGCGTTTGAAACGAACCGCAGGAGACCGCCCGTTGGATAGGATAGGAGCCGCACGGTGAGCAAAACGGAGATAGACCTTGAGCGAATTGCCTCCGACATTGAAGCGATCGGGGGTATTAGCGAAAGCAAGCCGGAGGTCGGCTACAGCCGCCCGACCTTCTCGGATTCCTGGCTCAGGGCGCGCGACTATGTGATCGAGGCCGCCGAGCGCGTTGGAGGGCGCACGTGCATCGACGCCTTCGGAAATGTTCATATCCGCAGACCGCCGAGCGACGGCCTAAACGCCGGGCGGACCGGGGGGCAACCGTCGAGGCGCTTCCATGGCTGTGTGGGTCGCACCTGGACTCGGTGCCGTCGGGGGGGGGAAGTTCGACGGCGTGATGGGGGTGGTGATCGCGCTTGAGGTGTTTCGATGCGCGCCGGAAGCGCCGCTCGAGCTCGTTATCTTTGCCGAGGAGGAAGGTACCACCTTTGGCCTCGGGATGCTCGGCAGCCGGAGTTGGGCCGGCGAGATCTCGGTTGCCGAGCTCGACAAGCTCAAAAACCGTCACGGCGAGAGCTACCTCGAGGCGGGACGGCCCCACGGAGTTTCGGCGGATTGCATGCGCGATGATCTGCTCGATCCCTCGGCGTATCGCGGTATGATCGAGGTGCACGCCGAGCAGGGGCTCGGGCTCTGGAGCGACGGGCTGCCGGTGGGCGTGGTCACCCGAATTAACGGACGACGGGAGTTCGCGCTGCGTTTCGGCGGGCAGGGCAATCACGCCGGCTCCACACGCATGGGCCAACGTCGCGACGCGCTCGCCGGCTCGGCCGAAGCGGTTCTCGCCGTGGAGGCGCTCGGCCGTCGACTCGATGCCGAGCGTGAGCATAGCGTCATGACGGTTGGGTGTATCGGAGTGCGCCCGAACGCGGTGAACGTCATACCGGGAGTCGCCGAGTTAAGGGTAGACTTTCGTGCTCAGGACGAGCGGGTGCTCGCCGACGGTGAGGAACGCCTGCGCGCCGAACTATCCGAGATTGCGCGTAAGCGAACCCTGGAGCTCAGCATCACCAAGAACGAGCAAGTGCCGCCGTCGCCTTTGGACGCGGACCTGCGTATGCGGCTCGTTGAGGCCGCCGCTGCGCTCGGTTACACCATGCCGGAGCGGCCGAGCGGAGCGCTGCACGACGCGGCGCGGCTTGCGGGGCATATGCCGGCGGGAATGCTGTTCGTGGCAAGCCGCGACGGCATCAGCCACGACCCGCGTGAGTTCAGCCGCAGCGAGGACATCGCGCTCGCGGCCGAGATTGTCCTCGAGACAATTCGCCGCTAACCGCCGAAGAACTCCGCGACGGTGCGGCAGAACACCGCGATGCCGTCTTTGAGGACCTCGTCTATTTTGAACTCCGGGTGATGATGGGCCACCGGGCTGTTCTCGGCCGGCGCAATGCCGAGGTAGAAAAAGCTCGAAAGAAGTGCCTGCGCGAAGCACGCGAAGTCTTCGCTGCCCATGTTCGGCCGAGCTGCCTCGCGCACGCGAGAGGCGCCGTGTTGCCGCTCGGCGGCGATCCGCACGAGCTCGGTGATCTCGGGATCGTTAATAAGCGGCGCAAACTTGAAGGTGTACTCCACCTCGCACGCGACCCCGCCGGCCGTTACCGGCAACGGGGCGCGTGTTTGTGCGCCCGTCGGAGCCTGCACGGCGCGATATGCTACTGCTACTGCAGGAACTGCTTAAGAAAGGTCAGGCGACCAACTCAGTCTTGTAGCACTCGTACTTTCGCGTCGAGAATAAGCTCTTCTGAGATCGGCGTTGGGTATTCGTCGTCCTGGGGCTCATCGTCCGGCTGAAACGCGAACAGCACCAAGCTAAACTCGCCGGGCTCGCGCGGGGTTACACGGAACCAGATGAAACGCACTTTGTCGTGCCGGAAGGCGGCGCCTTCGGGCGGACCAAACTCTATCGTGCGATGGTCGTTACGCCGTTTTGAACGCATCAAGATCAACTTCGACGGGATATCCTCTATGGGGTACCACCGGCGCGCAACTTTGCCGGTACTACACCCGATTTTGCACACAGCGTGTGCCATTTCGAAATCCGAGACCCCGATTAGACGATCGGCCGCGTGCCTCTCGTATCGTTGTAAATCCTGTATTCGTCCGAAGCGGT
>SLBH01000377.1 GCA_007126415.1 Spirochaetales bacterium | reverse complement strand
GGGAGGCGTTTGAGCAGCTCTCGCTTACCGCCGAGGAACGCGCGCTCTTGCCACAGGTGGAGGACGAGCTTGCCGAGTGGCGAGTGCTCAATGAGCGGTGGCTGGAGCTGAGCGAGGAGTTCGCGCGGCTCGGGGTGCTCGACCCGGCGGCCCTTGTCGGCATGGCGCAAGAGGCGCGCGGCGACTACTACGAGATCCAGGCGATTTTACTCGAGGCGATTCAGGCAGGTGAGCCGGTTGCCGAGGCCGAAACCGCGCTCCAGACCGGGCTTGGACGCCGGATTGAGGGGTTTGAAACCGACAACACCGCGCTCATCGAAGAGCTTGAAGAGATCGCCGCCGAAGATGCGGGGTTTCGCGACGCAGTGCACGAGGTGAACGAGCTGCTTGCGCAGGGAGCGCAGCAGCAGGCCGAGGAGCTGTACCGGACTGCCGTGGTGCCGGCGGCAGACGCGGTGTTAGATCCGCTTTATGAAACCGTGGCGATCGCCGAACAGGCCGCCGAGCTTCGCACCGAGACTGCCGTCCTGGTGATGGAAGCGCTCCGTGACAACGCCCGCGACGTCAGCGACCGCCTTGAAGAGCTGATGGCCTCGAACGAGGATATCGCCGCTGCAACCGCCTCGCAGGCGCAGGAGCGCAGCGCCGGCGTGATCATGATGATCGTGATCGGCATGGGCGCCGGGTTCATCCTCGCGGTTGCACTCGGAGTTGCCCTTAGTCGCGGCATCACCAAGCCGGTGGCAGAGGGCGTGGAGCTCGCCGAGCGGCTTGCCGAGGGAGACATGACCGCAACCATAGATATACAGCGCAAAGACGAGATCGGTGTTCTCGCGGACGCGCTGCGCGAGATGCGCGACAAACTGGTGCGGGTAGTAAGCGACATTCAAAGCGCATCCGAGAACGTAGCTTCGGGAAGCGAAGAAATGAGTTCCACCGCGCAGCAGCTCTCGCAGGGCGCCACCGAGCAGGCGAGCTCGGCCGAGGAAGTGTCGTCCTCTATGGAGCAGATGGGCTCCAATATCAAGCAAAACGCCGACAACGCGCAGCAGACCGACAAGCTTGCACAAAAATCAACCGAGCGCGCGCAGGAAGGCGGGCAGGCGGTTGAAGAAACAGTAGGTGCGATGAAAGAGATCGCCGAGAAGATCTCGATTATCGAGGAGATCGCGCGCAACACCAATCTCCTTGCGCTCAACGCCGCGATTGAAGCCGCACGGGCCGGCGAGCACGGGCAGGGCTTTGCCGTTGTGGCAGGAGAAGTGCGCAAACTCGCGGAGCGAAGCCAGAAGGCAGCCGCCGAGATCGCCGAGCTCTCCGAAAACAGCGTTGCGGTCGCTGAACGAGCCGGAAGTCTCATATCCGAGATGGTCCCGGAGATTCAAAAGACCGCCGAGCTCGTCCAGGAGATCACCGCCTCGAGCGCTGAGCAGGACTCGGGAGCCGACCAGATCAATCAAGCGCTCGGACAGCTCGACCAGGTTATCCAACAGAACGCCTCCGCGTCGGAGGAGATGGCCTCGATGGCCGAGGAGCTTTCGAGTCAGTCGCAGCAGATGCAGCAAACGGTATCGTTCTTCTCGATCAACGGGGCCGGCAATGCGAACAGCAACGGGGACAGCAACGGAAACAGGCAGCTTGCCGACCGACGCTCAAACGTCCGCGCGATATCACAGCGCCCCGGTGAAGGGGGCGGCCGCGAGACGTACAACCGCTCTTCCGAGACCGGTATCGTCGTTGCTGAGAAGAACCGCGGCGCGGCCGCTACCCTGTCGGAAGAAGACCTCGGTGATGCGGAGTTCGAGGAATTCTAAGCTTCGCGGTACGGTGTACACAACGGTCGTGAACGATGTACGGCGGCGGCCGGCGGAAAGGTGTCGCCGCCGCCCTTAAGCGAATGCACGCTACACGAGAGGTCTACAATGACATGCGAATCATCCGAGGCACTGAGAAGGGCCGGACAAGAGAACTGCCGGGAACGCGATCGCTTAGAGTTCGATAATCGCGTTCATCGCAAGCTCATTGCGAATCTACCCGACGGCATAAGCCGCTTCGACCCCGACGGTACGCTTGTTGAGGTGAACGCAGCTTTGTGCCGGATGACCGGCTACTCGAAGGAACAGCTGCTCGGCTCCACGCCCCCGTACCCCTACTGGGCGCCGGAGCACGTAGACACCATTCGTAGCGCGTTTCAACAGACACTAGAGAACGGCGAAGGAGAGTACGAACTCGTCTACCGTCGCAGTAATGGGGAGCGGTTTCCCGTACTGGTGGCCGCCGGCGCATTGCGCGATCAGGATGGTGAGCCGATCGTATACTTCGCCACTATAAAAGATATAAGCGCCTACAGGCGCGCCGAGGAGCTCTACCGCGATAGCCTCGAGCGACTTCGGTTTGCCACCGAGATCAGCGGCCTGGGAGAGTGGGAGCTCGACCTCGTCGATCACACGGCGCAACGCTCTCCGCTCCACGATCAGATCTTTGGCTACGCCGAACCGCTGACGGAGTGGACCTACGAGATGTTCCTCGAGCACGTTCACCCCGAGGACCGCGCCTCCGTAGACCGGCAGTTCAAGCGCGCGGTAGCGCGAAACGAGAGTTGGAGCTTTCAATGCAGGATCCACCGAGCCGACGGTGCGCTTCGGTGGATCTGGGCCGGCGGCAAGCAAATGGAAGCCGGCTCCGGCAGTTCCCGCAGGATGGTTGGGCTAGTGCGCGACATCACCGAGGAGAAGAGAAACGACGAGCGTACGCAGTATCAGGTGGAGTTCCAACGGCTGGTGGCGAACATCTCCACCAGGTTTCTGCATGTTGAGCGTGGCAACCTCGACGACACCATCCTCTGGACGCTTGAACGGGTGTGCTCCTTTTCCAACGCCGACAGGGCGTATCTTTTTCAGTTCTCGGAGGACGGCACCACGATGAACAACACCCACGAGTGGTGTGCAGAGGGGATTTCCCGGCAACGTGATGCACTGCAAAACGTTCCGGTTGAGTCTTTTCCGTGGTGGCAGGAGCAGATCATGACCAAAGAGTACGTTCACATCCCGGACGTCGATGAGCTTCCCCCGGAAGCGAGCGCCGAGTACGCTGAGGATAGCCGCCAAGAGATTAAATCGCTGTTGTGCGTGCCGGTTAGGCGACGAGACGGCCGGGTCATCGGGTTCTTTGGGTTCGACTCGGTACGACGTAACCGTCGCTGGAGCGAACACGAGATCGTGATGCTCCAGGTGATCTCCAACGTATTGGTTGAGGCGTTTGCGAAGGTAGATTTTGAGCGTGCCCTCGTACAAGCCAAGGAGGCGGCCGAGGCCGCCGATCGGGCTAAGTCGCAGTTTGTTGCCAACATGAGCCACGAGATTCGTACCCCCTTGAACGCGGTAATCGGCTTCACCGAGTTGCTGAAGAGCACGCCTCTGGATGCAACGCAGATGGAGTACGCCGATCACGCGCATACCTCGGCGCGGACGCTTCTCGAGATCGTTAACGACATTCTCGACTTCTCCAAAATCCAGGCCGGCAAGTTTGAGCTCGAGCTGGTGAAAACGGACCTTGCCAAGCTCATCAGTGAGGCGTGCAATATTGTGACCTACGCGGCTGCGCAGAAGGGCATTGAGCTCCTCGTGCAGGTTGCCCCCGAGGTACCTGAGTTTGTAGTGCTGGATCCGCTTCGAGTGAAGCAGGTCCTCGTGAACCTCTTAAGCAACGCGGTGAAGTTCACCGAGTCCGGCGAGGTGGAGCTACAGGTCGCGTTCTCGCGTGCCGGAGAACGCGACGGATGCTTGCAGCTCGCGGTGCGCGATACCGGGGTGGGCATCAGCCCCGACCGGCAGCAGAAGCTGTTTGCAGCCTTCACACAAGCCGATGCCTCCACCACCCGCAAGTTCGGCGGTACCGGACTCGGCCTGATTATCTCTCAAACCATTGCCGAGAAGATGGGGTCTTCGCTCGAACTTTCGAGCGAGCCGGGAAAGGGGTCGGTGTTTTCACTTGCGCTTGATGTTGTCTATGAAGACGCGGCTCGAAGTGTCGAGCAGGACCTTTTAGGCATCAGGCACGCGCTTGTGGTGGACGATAACCAGCGGAGCGCGCAGATTGTGTCTGAGCTCCTCGAACGCCGGGGAGTCAACTGCAGTATCTGCCGGACCGGAGCTGAGGCGTTGAAACAGCTGGAGGACTCCGGGCCGTTTGATCTTCTTGTGCTCGACTACCGAATGCCGGAGCTGAGTGGGCACGACACGTTGTTTCAAGTTCGCGAACGGTCTGGATGGGCGGCAGACGAGCTACCGGCAGTAGTCATCCACGAGATCTTCTACGAGGAGGAGGTGAATCGGAAAGCCGACGAGTTGGGAGCGTACGCAACGGTCGTGAAGCCGGTACGGAGCGCGGCCTTGTACAGCGCTATACGAGCCGCCTGTAGCGGCGGGGCGAAGATAGCGCCGCCGAGCCCGCCGAACCCACCGAGCCCGCCGAGCGGTGATCCGAGCAGTGACGCGGTGGAACTGCCGACCGTGGTGAGCGCGTCCCCGGAGGCTAGTGACAAGGGTCCGACGGTGCTCATAGTGGACGACAATACCGTGAACGTTACCTTGAGTACAGCAATACTGCGCGAGATGCTTCCCGGCGCCCGGCTCCTTGAAGCGTACACCGGCAATCAAGCGGTTGAGATCGCAACCGAGTACGAGCTCGACGTGATCTTGATGGATGTTCACCTCCCTGAGCTCGACGGCGTTGAAGCAGCACGCCGCATACGAGAGCATCAGCAGGACAGCCGGTCTCTCCGTGTTGCGATCATCGCGTTAACTGGGGATGTACAGGAAGAGAAGCCCGAGCGCTGCCTTGAGGCGGGAATCGACGAGGTCGTGACCAAGCCTATTGATAGAGATGCGCTTCGCGCCGCCTTAGAACGGTACATGCCGTCGCCGGAGCTCGTTAGAGAAGACGCCGAGGTGTCTGCGCGGCACGCTGCCTCCGGTTCCGAGCTCGAGGAGGACGCTCCTGCGATGTTTGATAGACACGCGCTTCTGCGTTCCGTCGATTTCGACCCCGCAGCATATAGGGAAATGGTGGACGCTGCGCTGACGGATCTACCCAAAATCATAGATCAGCTTGAGCACGGGGTTTCCGACGGCGACGTCAAGCGAGTGAGTGAAACCGCGCACTCGATCAAAGGCGTAGCGGGGCATCTCAGACTGGAGCGGCTCGTGCTTCTTGCTGAACAGCTGTGCACGGCTGCGAAACACAACCCGCGCGACCTACCACGTATCATGGCTGAGGTCCGTGCCGAATGGGAGGCGATACGTGAGGTTCTAATGAGGGAGTAACGTATTCTGTCGGCTACGGGTGAATAACTGAGTAGCGACGAGCACCCGTCAGCGAACGTTTACCTGCAAGGTGCGCAGGCGGTTGAGCGCTGCCGCCAGCTCCAAGGGCCGAAAGCGTGCAAGGTCGGCCGTGCGCCGCCGGCTGAGCGCGTCGAGCCCGTTTTCCTCGATCTCCAGTTCCACCGCGCGCAGGATCTCGGCGATGGTTCTGCTGCCGTCCATGAGCGAGCGCGCGTACACCAGCGCTTCGGCCAATGCGCGAGTTTGACTGGAGTCGACGATCTGTTCCACCGCCTGCAGCTCGATATCGTGGCGGCCGAAGGCGATGCCCGATACCCCGTACGACTTGGTTTTGGCTTCATGTTTGCCTTTGCGCGGGTCCAGGCTCTCGGGGCGCGGAGCGCGGACCGTTCGGCGGCCGAACTCTCGGCCCCCTTCCGAACGCCGTTCGGTTCGGATGCGGGCGGCGACGGCACGCGCCTGTTCGGTGACACGCCGCGGTCGGTATTCTTCCATCGCGACCACTTCGTCGGCAACATCGAAGTAGTCGCCGCTACCACCCAACACCAGCACCGTAGACACGCCCAGCTCCTCAAACAGTTGCCGGATCTTGTCGACAAACGGGGTGATCGGCTCCTGCTCGGGAGCAATCAACTCCTGCATGCGGTGGTCGCGAATCATGAAGTTGGTTGCCGAGGTGTCTTCATCGATAAGCAGCGTGCGTGCCCCCGCTTCCAGCGCCTCGATGATGTTAGCCGCTTGCGAGGTGCTTCCGCTCGCGTCCTGCGAGCGGAACGCGTCGGTGTCGCCGCCGCGAGGCAGATCGGCAATGAACGGGGTGATACAGGCGCGTTCCACCGACCTGCCGTCTTCCGCGCGGATCTTGTACGCAGTGCTCGTGGTAACAACCAGTTCGCGGCCGTCGCCGGGGAGGTGGTTGTAGACGCCGCGCTCGAGCGCCCGCAGCAAGGTAGACTTGCCGTGGTAGCCTCCACCGACGATCAGCGTCACCCCGCGGCGAATCTCCATCCCGGTCACCGCCCCGCGATTGGGCAGGGTAACCGAAACGCGCAGCTCCGGCGGCGACTCAAACGGTAACGCGCTCGCGGCGTCCATCGGCCGGTCGTCGGCTCCGCTGAGACGCGGAAGCAGTGCGCCGTCGGCCACAAACGCGACCGCGCCGCGTTCATCGAGCAGCGCGCGCAGGTGTTCGGCATCCTCCACGGTCTCGATATGCCGGCGAAGCTCCTCTGCGCTCAAGCTGTGAAACAATAGCGAGCGGTCGACGACCCGCGGGATCTCATCGAGGAGCATTGCAATCGCCTCGCGCCCGGCAACTCGGCGGCCGAAAGCCGGGAGCCCGACGAAAAAGCGGAGCTCGATGCGGTCGGGGTGAATCCACGCCGCGCTCCGCTCGAGCACCTCCTGGTGAGGGGTGTCGATCTCCACCTGGCCACCCTTGCCTGAGCCGCGGTTTCCCTTCACGGCGGCTCTAATCGCTTTGCTGAAGGAGCGGGTGAGGTAGTCGGCGAGCGCCACCCGGCGGACGGGACTCGACCGGGTCCAGTCGGGGAACCGGGTAACCTCGTGGGAGAGCTCTACCCGCACTCGACTCGGCGTCGCGAACGGGTCGCCCTGCACATGGTCAATTGCGAGCGTAAACGCTCCGAAATCGTAGCTGCCGCGGAGGTCCTTGTAGGCCTTGTACCCGCGGCCGTCTATTGCCTGGAGTGTGCTTTCTAGATCGTGGTGAGTCCGCATGGCGACAGTATGCAGACCGATCCCGGTGAAAGGCAACGGGGTGCGTGGGGTGTGGCGCCGGCGTTGTGGTTGTGGGCGGTTTGCGTCGTGTCCTCGGCTGCCGTATACTGCCGTAATGGAACAACACGACAACGCAGCTCGCCGCATTCCAAATCCTTATACCGGCTCCGCCACCTATCGCTGTTTCGGGTGCTCGCCCGACAATCCTATTGGGTTGCAGCTCACTTTCTGTATCGAAGGGGAGCGGCTCGTCGCCGAATGGTCGCCGCGCGTCGACCTCGAAGGCTATCCGGGTGTGGTGCACGGCGGTATACAGGCCACGCTCGCAGATGAGACGGCCGCTTGGTACATACACGCGGCTCTCGGCACCGCCGGGGTAACGCGAGAGCTCAGCGTACGCTATCACCGGCCGGCGCAGAGCGCAGACGCGCCTTTTGTGATCAAGGCCGACAAGATCAAGCACGACGGCAGGGATGTTACGATCGAGGTGACGATTGAAGGCGCAAGCGGCGCGCTCTTTACCACCGCCCGCTGCGCCTACGCCACCTTCAGCGAAGAGGTAGCGCGCAAGCGACTCGGCTTTCCGGGTGCCGAGGCCTTCAAGCCGGAGAAATAGCCCACAGCGTATCGACCAACGCGGGCGGGCCGGGATATGCTGTTCCCACATGACGATCCAGCTTATCGGTACCAAGAAATCCAAAGAGACGCAGAAGGCCCAACGCTACCTCAAGGAACGTGGGGTTGCGTTTCAGTTTGTGGACCTCGCCGAGCGCAGCCTGAGTCCCGGCGAGCTCGAGCGCATCGCCGCCGCAGCCGGCGGGTACGAGGGGCTCATCGACACCGAGTCTAAGGCCTACGCGAAGCGCGGGATGCAGTACATGGAGTTCGATGCGCGCGAGGAGCTCTCCGAGGATCCGGGGCTGCTGCGCACCCCGATCGTCCGGGGAGACGGAGGCGTGGCGGTGCAGCCCGGCCCGGATGAGATTAAGCGCGTCGTCGGGAAGTAGCGCTCGTTACTCGAGCGCCGCAGCTGTACGGGCCAAGATAACACAGCTTAGCCGGTGCTGCGGCGTGGTATACTACGCTCAAACGAGCGTAGCGGAAGGCGCCGATGAAAGCTCAGCCGATCGAAGCGGTGTTTGAGACCCGCGGTTTGACCAAGGTCTATCACATGGGAGAGGTGCAGGTTCACGCCCTGCGCGGTATAGACCTCGACCTTTACCACGGCGAGCTGGTTGTGCTGCTCGGCGCGTCGGGCAGCGGAAAGTCTACGCTGGTAAACATCCTCGGCGGGCTCGATACCGCTACCGACGGTCGCGTGCTGTATCGCGGCACCGACCTAACTCGCGCCGGCGAGCGCGAACTTACGCAGTATCGCCGCGAGTGCGTAGGTTTTGTGTTTCAGTTCTACAACCTCATCCCGAGCCTAACGGCGCTCGAGAACGTGGCGCTGGTCACCGATCTTGCCGCGCGGCCGATCTCGCCGCTTGAGGCTCTGCAGCTTGTGGGGCTCGGCGAGCGGGTGCATCACTTTCCGTCGCAGCTTTCGGGAGGCGAGCAGCAGCGAGTTGCCATCGCCCGCGCGATCGCGAAGAGCCCGCAGGTGCTGCTCTGCGACGAGCCCACCGGTGCACTCGATTCCGAGACCGGGATCATCGTGCTCGAGGCGCTCGATCGCGTTAACCGGGAGCTCGGCACCACCACCGTGATCATCACGCACAACGTTGTGCAAGGAGAGATCGCCGAGCGCGTGATTCACCTGAAAGACGGGAGGATATCCGAGATAGCGCGAAACGAACGTCGGAGCCGGCCGAGCGGGCTTACGTGGTGACGATGTGAAGGCGATAGACACCAAGATCCTACGAGATCTGAAAAACATGCGTGGTCAGGTCGTTGCGATCGGCCTCGTGATTGTTGCCGGGGTCTCGGTTTACGTCACGATGACGAGCGTCTCCAACACGCTGCAGCGCACGCTCAACCTCTACTACCGCGAGTACGCCTTTGCCGATGCGTTCGCCTCGGTTCGCCGCGCTCCCGAGCCGGCGGCCGAACGCCTGCGCCGGCTTCCGGGCGTGGCCGAGCTCGAGACGCGGGTTGCGGCGATTGTGAACCTCGAGATAGAAGGCTTCACCGATCCGGTTTCGGGCCGAATTGTCTCGGTTCCCGAAGGTGCCCAGCCGCGGATGAACCGCCTGTTTATCCGCGAAGGCCGCTTGGTTGAGCCGGGGCGTGAGGCCGAGGTGGTGTTGAACGAAACCTTCGCCGAGGCGCACCGACTGCGCCCCGGTGACGAGCTCGGGGCGGTCATCGCCGGCCGCCGGCGAACGCTCACGGTTGTCGGGATCGCGCTCTCGCCGGAGTTTCTCTACCAGGTGCAGCCCGGTTCGCTGTTTCCGGACCCCGAGCGCTTCGGCGTGCTGTGGATGGGCCGGAGCGCTCTCGAGACGGCCTACGGAATGGCGGGCGCATTCAACGAACTCGCGTTCACGCTTGCCCCCGGCGCGTACGGCCGCGATGTTCTCGAGCGTGTAGACCGCGTGCTTGCACCGTACGGCGGCCGCGGTGCTTACCTCCGCGACGATCAGATCTCTCACAGCTTGATCAGCGAGGAGCTGAACCAGCTCGAGTCTATGGCGCTTCTGCTGCCGTCGATTGTACTCGGCGTAGCGGCGTTCTTACTCAACATCGTGGTGAGTCGTCTTATTACCCAGCAGCGCGACCAGATCGGGATTCTCAAGGCTTTCGGCTACAGCGACTCCACGGTGGCGCTCCATTACTTGAAGCTGGTATTGGTGGTGGCGGTGAGCGGCGCTGCCGTCGGGACCGGGCTCGGGGCCTGGATGGGTAGCGCGATGGCCGAGCTGTACCTCGAGTATTTCCATTTCCCGTATCTCGCGTATCGCCTGGACCCCGGCGTGGTGTTCGCCGCGGTGGCGCTTGCCGGAGGTGCGGCGGTAGTGGGTGCGGCACTGGCCGCGCGACGCGCGCTCAAACTTCCGCCTGCCGAGGCGATGAGGCCGGCGCCGCCGGCGAGTTACCGCGCTACGGTGCTCGAGCGTATCGGGCTGCAGAGACTGGTGGACACACCCACGCGTATCGTGTTGCGCAACATCGAGCGTCAGTGGTTGAAGTCGGGCCTCTCGGTTCTCGGGATCGCCGGAGCCTGTGCAATTTTGGTGATGGGGATGTTCTGGCAGGACGCGTTCGACCACATTTTGCACGTGCAGTTCAAGATCGCGCAGCGCGAGGATCTTACCGTAACGTTCACCGAGCCCACCTCCGCAGCCGCAACGAGCGAGTTGCGTTCGCTGCCGGGAGTACAGCACGCGGAGCCGTTTCGGAACTTCGCGGTTCGGCTACGGAACGCGCACCGCAGCTACGACGCCGCGATCGAAGGTTTGGCACCCGACCCGTACCTGCGGCGCGTCATCGACTCGGATCTCAACCCGATTAGCATACCCGAGGGCGGTTTGGTGCTCAGTAAGAATCTCGCAGATATTCTCGAGGTCGGCCCCGGCGAGGAGATCATCGTCGAGGTGATGGAGGGGCGGCGCTACGAGCGTAACGTGCAGGTCGTGGCAATCGCGGAGCAGTTTCTCGGCGTGGGCGCTTACATGGCCTTGGATGAGGCCAACCGGTTGGCCGGAGAAGGCGATGCGGTGTCGGGAACGCTACTGATGGTCGACCCCCGCTACGAAGAGCAACTGATTGAAGCACTCCGCGAGCGGCCCCGGGTGGCGAGCATCACCTCGCGAGAGCGGACCATGGCGTCGTATACCGAAACAACCGCCGAGATGCTTCTGGTGTTTACCTTCGTGCTCAGCCTCTTCGCGGGCGTTATCGCGCTCGGCGTGATCTACAACAGTATCCGCATCACCCTCTCGGAACGCGATCGGGAGCTCGCGAGTATGCGCGTGCTCGGGTTCACTCGGGGCGAGGTGGCCTACGTCCTGCTCGGAGAGATGGCGGTGCTGGTGGCGCTTTCGATCCCGGTGGGGCTCGCTCTTGGCGCGTTCCTGAGCATGCTCTCGGCTGCCTCGCTCCAGACCGAGATGTACCGAATACCGGTGGTGTTGGGTAGGGGGACGTTCGCGTTGGCGGCGGCGGTAGTGTTGATCTCATCGGTGCTATCGGCGCTGCTCGTGCGGCGGAGACTGAACCGGCTGGACCTCATAGGGGTTCTCAAGACGAGGGAGTAATGACGAGCGCAACGCGAAAACGGGTCGGGCTTCTGGTGACGGCGGCAGCGATTGTAGCCGCGGTGGTGTACGGCTTTGTGCCGCGTCCGCTGCCGGTAGAAACTGCGGTGGTGCGAGAAGCCCCGATGCGCGTAATCATCGAAGAAGAAGGCGAGACCGCGGTACAGGAGCACTACACCGTGTACTCGCCGGTTGGCGGGTACGCGCGCCGGATAGAACTGCAGCCCGGTGACGAACTCGCCCGCGGGCAAGCTCTGGTGTACCTCGAACCGTCGCGGTCGGCCGCGCTCGATCCGCGCACCGCCGCCGAGGCCGCCGGTCGGGCGGCCCGGGCCGAGGCGGCTCTCGCTCAAGCGCAAACCGCCGCCGACCTCGCGCTGCGGGAGCGCGATCGGCTTGAGCGGGTGGCAAAAACCGGACAGATATCGGCGCGGGAGATCGATCAAGCGCGTTCGGAAGCGGCGCAGGCGGCATCGGCGCTCGATGCCG
>SLBH01000032.1 GCA_007126415.1 Spirochaetales bacterium | reverse complement strand
TCGTACCGTTCCACTTCCGTGAGGCGGCGGCAAACCTGCTCACGCAGGATGAAAACCTCGACCCGATCGCGAAGATCCCGGAGCTCAAGGTCTGCGCGGTTCGCGTAGAGAACCCGGCCGCCAAGAAGGCCAAGGCCGCATCGTAACGTCCGGCAAGCGAAGTAACTCATAACGGCCGGTCGGGAGTGTGTCACTTTCGGCCGGTCGATTTTTAACGCATACCGTGCCTGCCGCAGGCATGAGTTCTTGGGGGATAGACCAATGCCGATTGAACTGACACATAGGCGCTTAGCCTCGATCGTAGGATTTCTGATTCTCTTCGGATACACCCTGTATGTATACGGCGCGGGTGTGTTTGAATCATCTCAGCATCAGCTCGTCGTGATGCTCATTTTGGCCGTAGTGACCCTTGGGTTCCTGTACGAGTGTACGCGCGAGTGGCGCCATGCCTACTCCGGAGACTCCGAGGAGCAGCGCTATAACCTACCGCCCGATCTGCTGAGTTTTACCTCGGTGTTTTTGGGAGCGCTGATCACGTTCTGGATCAGCATAGACCTTGGCCAGGGCGCGGTGGTTGCGTCGGGGCTCGTCGGGATTTTTGGAGCTGCGTTTATTAAACCGTACGCCGCGCCGCTGTTCAGCGGCTCATTCGTCGGGATGGCCTCCGCGGAAGTCTTCGGTTACGGGAGCATTGCGCTCGCCGGCGCGATCGCCGGTGTGATCTTCGTGCTTGGAAAGCACGTGTTCAACGGGTTCGGCGGGAAACTCGGAACCACCGCGATGTCCGGCTGTGTCTTCTCCGCCGCGATCTTGGGAGAGTCGTTCGTCTCGAACCCCGTTATTGGTTGGGATCAAGGCTGGCTTCTGGTGGTATACTGCGCTCTCGGCGCCGTCATCACCTTCATCTTGAGCGTATGGTTTGGGCAAGGGCCGGTAATGGCTTCCGGTATGGTAGGGTTGGCCGGTGGGCTTCTGCTCCCGGCGCTCTACGGCGCCGATACAGGCGGGTTGCTTGCAGTCGGTGTGTTTTGCGCATCGTTCGCCGGGATGTCCGGTACCAACCGGTTTGAGAAGGCGCGCTGGATGGTGCCCGCCGGAGTTCTCTGTGCCTTGATCATCATGTACACGAACCCGTATCTTGGTGGTGCCGGTGGAAAGCTCGGAACTACCGCGTTTGGCGCAGTTATCGGTATCCGAGGGCTGATCATGCTCGTGGATAAATTTCTTCCGCTGCCGGCAGAGGAGCGAGCGGAGGAAGCGGCCACAACGAAGGGCAGCGGCTGAGGCGCCGCGCGAGGGGGAAGCTGTGCAAGCAACGATAGTGTATTTCAGTGTGTCGGGTAAGAACGAGAGACTAGCCCAGGCGATTTCACGCGAACTCGATAGTCGTGATGTGACTGTTGACAGCGTTAAGCTGATGCCGAAGAAGAAAACCGGCGCGGTGATGGGTGCCCTCATGGCGGCGTTTCGGCGGCCGGCGGATCTCGAGACCTACCCCGAGCTCGGCGACGGGGAACTTCTCGTACTCGTTGGTCCGGTGTGGGCGTCGACCATGAGCCCGGCTATGCGCACCTTCGTCACCAGTCTGCCGAACCTTGGTGGACGTCGTGTGATTAACGTGGTTTGCGGGTACCATCCACATGAGCGGGTTGTAGAGAGGATCAATCGCGAGCTGAGGGCGCGCGGTGCGGGGCCGATCGTGTCACGAGCGGTGCGGGTCTCGGCCTTTGAGAACCCCGACTACGTGACCGAGATCGCGGCCGATCTCTGCACCAAAGCGCTGGAGTAGCGCGTCGCAATGGTGTTACCGCAGCCGCAGATTAAACTGCAGGATCACAAAGGCGAGGCGTTGGTGCTGCGCGTGGGGCCGGCGCGGCGCCTCGTTTTTGCGGCAGTCGCGGTAGTGTTATTGATTGCGTTCGTGTTCACGTTAGACCCGCAACGAGATCTCGAGGGCCCGAACCTGTTCGGAACGGTCTTCTATTTCGTGTTAATCGGCGGCAGTCTCGCGATGGCCGCGTACGATGAGCGTAAAGTCTTTCACCGCATCCGGCGCGAACTGCTGATACAAAGCGTAATCGCCGGTGTATGCCTGCGCACAACACGCGTTCCGTTCGACGATATTCAAAGCATTACGCTACAAACACGGCGCCTCGAGCGTCCGGTGGGCAACACAAGAGTGGGCGTGCCGGACGACGAGGATGCAGGCGGCTCCGATGAGCCCAATATTACCGGAGGCAAGAGTCGCGTCTACGTGCTTCACGCAGTAACCGAGACCGCCGCCCACACCCTCGAGAGCAGCAGTACCGGCGAAGATCTCGAGGAGGTCGGGCGTTCGTTGGCGCGGTTCCTCGAGGTGCCGTTCGCGTTTTCCGAGCGCTGAGTTGGGAACTTTGTGCGCGCGTGCTATACTCGCACTCGTAGTGAGCGAAGCCGGGGCAACGTCACAAACTTCGAGCGACCTCGGGCCGGACCGCAAGCTCAGTACGCTTGAAGAAGAGAATCGCGTGCTGCGCGAGAGGATTTCGGCGCTCGAGGATCGTAATCGCGAGCTCGAGTCGTTAGTGAAGCACGATCCTCGCACCGGCCTTCCGATTCGGCGGCTGTTTGACGGAGCGCTCGAGGACGCGCTCGCGAGCCGAAACGGCCACGGCGACGTCCTCGCGGTAGCCCTGATTAGGCTCGACGAGGCCTACGAAAAAATAAAACACAATCGTGATCGCAACAAGGTGCTGCTGTTTCGAACCGCTCATCGTATCGTTTCGGTTGTAGGTGAGACGGTGTTTCAAGGCGATAGGGTCGATGAGTTCATCGTGATCCTGCCCAGCGTGCCGAATCACGACAGCGCTTTGGAGCTTTGCGCACGGATTGAGGACGCGATCCGCGAGCCGCACGAGGGGCCCGCCAACGACATCGCGTTCGGCTGCCACATCGGGCTTACGAGCACAACCGACATCGACAGTGAAGGAGCCCATCTCATCGGTAATGCAAATATCGCGTTGCAGCAGAGTTTACGCACCAAGCAAGGAACCGTACTGTATACCGTTGAGATGGGTCAAATGTACCGCCGTCGCCTCGAGATTGAAGGCGCAATTGTCTCGGCGGTTCGGCAAGGGTTCGAGTTTTTTCGCATCGTGTATCAGCCGCTCGTAGATCGTGACGGCGTGCTCAGTGGTGCCGAGGCGCTGATTAGATGGGAAGATCCGCGTCTCGGTAGCGTAACGCCGAGCGTCTTCATGCCGATCGCCGAAAGCACCGGGTGGGTGCGCTTCATCGGGCATTGGGTTCTGTATCAGGCCTGTCGCCAACTCAAGACCTGGAGTTCACATTCCGGAAGTAATCACTACTATGTCTCGGTCAACATAGACCAATCGCAGCTGCAGCAGTCGGATGTTGTTGAGCAGATCGTGGGCGTTCTAGACTCGCTCAAGCTGCCCGGGTCGTGTCTGCGGCTCGAGATTACCGAGCGAGCGTTGATGGAGCGGCCCGATCAAGTCATCGAGAAGATGGCCGAGCTGCGTAGCTACGGCATCGGTATCTCGGTCGACGATTTCGGAACCGGCTACTCCTCGTTGAGTTACCTGCGTCGCTTTCCGCTCGATATGCTCAAGATAGACAAGTCTTTTGTGGAGTCGGTCGACAGCAGCCGAGAGAGTCGTGAGATTGTGCGCGCGATCGTGACGATGGCCCATGGGCTGAAACTCGAAACTCTTGCCGAGGGCGTGGAAGGGCGCGAGCAGCTCGAGGCTCTGCTCGAGACCGGCTGCGACAGGTTTCAAGGCTATTATTTTTCTTACCCGGTTTCGGCCGACCAATTCGGCAAGATACTGCAGCGAAACGAGCGCCTCCCCAACGGTTGATGGGCAAACGAGGGAACACCGATGATCTGTTTGAGCAGTACTGCCGGTAGCCCTGACGGGGCTCTGCGGCAGTTGCGTCGAGATGCGGCGCATCTCGACCTTTTCGAGTTGCGCGCCGACTTTTTTGCCGAACTGCAGTCCGAAGGATCGAATCAACATCGCGGCGAGGCGGGCGACGGCGAGGTCGGCGCCGACCTCGCCGGTGCTGTGAACTGGGGGCGTCGACTTTCGGAGCTCGCCGCAGAGGCGCGCAGCGATTGGCGGGCGCTCCGGCCGGAGGCCGCCGCGCTCGGGATAATCCTCACGATAAGACGGGCCGCCGACGGAGGGCGGTATCAAGGTGACGAGGGCTTCAGACTGCTCGTGCTCGAGGAGGCTCTGCGGTCGGGAGGGTTCGATTACCTCGATCTCGAGGAAGACCTGCTCGGTAGCGATGCTGAGCGGAGCGTTGTTGCGGCCGCCTCGAGCGCCGGTGCCACGATCATCCGTTCGTACCACGCCCCCGACGGAATAAGCGCCGAGTTACCGCATCGGGCCGCGCGCGCCGCAACGCGCGAGAACGAGATCCCCAAACTCGCGGTGCACGCCGACGGCTCAGCGGCCTTCCTGCGCATTATCGAGGCTGGAGAAGCGCTACAGAGCGTGCGTCGGATCGTGATCGCGATGGGCCCTTACGGCGTAGCCGGACGGATCCTTGCGCCACGCCTCGGGTCGTTCTTGACCTACTGCTCGTCCGACGACGGCCGGCAAGCGGCCCCCGGGCATCTGACGCCGGAGGTCTTGGCCGGTATGTATCGCTATCACGAGCTCACCGAGCGGACCGCGGTGTTTGCGGTAATCGGTGATCCGGTGCTGCACTCACGGTCCCCTGAGTTTCACAACCCGGTATTCCGGTCTCAGAAGCTCGACGCGGTCTATCTCCCGCTGCAGCTTGACGATCTGAGCGCGCTCCCCGCGCTCGCCGATCGTCTCGGGCTACAAGGTGTCTCGATCACCATCCCGCACAAGAGCGGCGTTCGGAGGTTGCTGAGCAACGCCGAGCCCGCGGTGGAGGCGATCGCGGCGTGTAACACCGCGATCCGCGGTCCGGAAGACGCCTGGTACGGCTACAACACCGATCTGCACGGTTTTCTTGCGCCGCTTGCAGAGTTTTTTGGGGGCGCTGAGGGGGCTCAACATGCTCCCGCCGCTCAAGAGACCCGGGGCCCGGACCTGACCGGCGTACGCTGTACCGTGATCGGTGCCGGGGGTGCCGCGCGTGCGGTGGTATACGGGCTGCTCCTATACGGGGCCGATGTCTTGATCCTCAATCGAACCGTGGCGCGGGCCGAGGCGCTCGCTGCGGAGCTTGGCGAGCAACTCGAAACCGTGCCGCCGCGCTGCGCCGCTTTAGAACCGGCGGCGGACGCTCTTGTTCGAGAGTATCGTGATCTGTTGGTGCAAACCACGAGTATCGGCATGGAGCCCGAGGTGGAGGCCGATCCGCTTCCGTTCTACGAGTTCTGCGGAAGCGAGGTTGCGTACGATATTGTCTATACGCCGCCCGAGACCACCTGGCTGCGCCGCGCGCGCCGCGCCGGTTGTCGCGTGATCGGCGGGAACGCTATGTTTGAGGGGCAGGCGCGAGCGCAGAGTGCCTTATTTCTCACGCGAATCAACGAGTTACACCAACACGGTGCGGGGCAGTAACAGGAGGCAGAGGTGAGCCAGGAACGGAGCGGGGCAAAGACCTTCGTGATCGATACCAACGTCTTGATCCATCGGCCCGACGCAATTCTCAGTTTCAAGGACAACGAGGTTGTGGTGCCGCTCTGGGTCCTCGAGGAGCTGGACCGCCTCAAGACCTACAGCGACGAGCGCGGTCGCAACGCGCGTTCGGCGATCCGTTTCCTCGATGAGGCCGGAAGGCGCGGCAGCTTGAGCGAAGGTGTGAAGATCGAGAACAACGTCACACTTCGCGTCTCGATCACCAAGAGTCGTGAGATGCCGACCGATCTGCTCGAGGACCGTGCCGACAATAAGATCATTCTCTCGGCCTACGAGATACAACAAAACAACCCTCACGGGCAGGTTTTTTTCGTCTCAAAAGACATCAACGCGCGCGTCAAGGCCACTACGCTGGGCCTCAAGGCGGTCGATTATGAAAAGCAAAAGGTCAACATAGACAAGCTATACGCGGGCTTCACGCACGTAGACGTCAGCACCGACAATTATCACGTCGTCAAGGAACACGGTAGGCTCACCTGGACCGAAACTCACCCGCCAAACCATTTTGTGCTGCTGCGCGAAAAGAGCGGTGGAGACTGCATCGCGACCCGCTACGACACCGAGTCGAAGAGCGTGGTGTACATCGATCACAAGATGCCGGCGGTCGCCGGAATTCGCGCGCTGAACCAGGAGCAGCGGATCGCGTTCGAGCTGCTGCTCGACAAAAATGTCGATCTAGTGACGCTGGTCGGCAAGGCCGGGACCGGGAAGACCTTGCTCGCGATCGCGGCCGGGCTGCAGATGACGCTCGAGGACCGCGCGTACCACAGGGTGCTCGTGAGCCGCCCGGTTATTCCGCTCGGCAAGGACATCGGGTACCTGCCGGGCGCAAAGGGTGAGAAGCTCTCACACTGGATGCAGCCGTTGTTCGACAATCTCGAGCTGATTCTCAGCTCCTACAAGAAGCAGAACATCAAGAGCATCGATCAACTCATCAACAATCGTGTGATCGAGATCGAGGCCTTGTCGTATATTCGCGGGAGGTCTCTGCCGGGGCAGTTCATCATCATCGATGAGGCCCAAAATCTCTCTCCTCACGAGATCAAGACGATTGTCAGTCGCGCCGGGGAGGGTTCGAAGGTGGTGCTCACCGGCGACCCGTTTCAGATCGACAGCCCGTATCTCGACGCCAACTCAAACGGGTTGACCTACCTTGTGGAAACCTTCAAGGGACAGGCGATATTTGGGCATGTAACGCTGCACCGCTCGGAGCGGAGCCGGCTCGCCGAGCTCGCCGCGGAGCTATTGTGACCTCAACACGCTCGGCGTAGCCGGCGATCCCATTCTATACCCTAAAACTTCGACGCCGGAGTGCCGAAGTTATAAACGGAATTGAAAACCATGACCGTATCACGGATTGCCCGAGTTGCCGGCTTCACGTTGACGGCACTGCTCCTTCCAACCGTCGCCGCGGCCGAGTTGGAGTTCACACGCTTTGATCTCGGCCCCGAAAACACGCTGTTGTTTGAGGCTGAGGTGCGCGCTCCAGGCTACGGGAGCTACAGCACGCTGTTTGAGCAGCGGTTGCCGGCCGCATTGGAGTTATCGAACGCTTTTGATGCCGACGCCTCGGAGATGGCGCCGCAGCTATCGCGTCTCACGTTTTTCCCCGAGCAGCTGCAGGTGCTGCGAGACCCCGACCGGATTCAGATTCGAAACCGCTTCGGTACGGTACGCTCCACCGCCGAGCCCGATCGGTTCCGGCCGGTAGAGACGCTTGGCCGGTTCCCGTACGACGGCGAGCCGCTGCCGGCCGGAATGCTACGGAACGAGGCCTACTCGCCCGACGGGCGCTACGTCGTGCGCCTTGAGCCGACCTCGGTGGGGTACGGGCGGCTTGTGTTGATCGAGATCGCGAGCGGTGAGCGCTACGAAATCGCCGCCGGTGTGGAGCGCAGTACCGAGGAGAAACCGGTGACGTGGTCGCCACGCGGCGACGCGCTGGTGTACGCACGCCGCGGGTCCGTTTACCTGTTCTCGGTGCGCCATTATGAGTCGGGACGCGAGTTCGCCGAGGACTACCGACGCATCGGGCCCGGGCGTCTCTCGAGCGTTCGATGGTCCGACGACGCCCGGCTGCTGTATCTGTCCGGAACGGTAGTGTACCGCTTACGGACCGAGTCGTTCTTCACGCGAGCGTTGTATCAGAGCTATCTGACGATCGGCGATGCGATCGGCCGGCTGCCTCAACGGTTTGACCCGGCCTTCGAGCGGTTCTGGGTTTCACCGGATACGCGTGAGATCATGGTTGGGCGCGACGGCAGCTCGCTCTCACTCCATAGTCTCGACGACAGGCGCGAGCGCAGCCGGTATACCGAGGGTGACGCAGGTGCGGCAGCAGGTGATGACCGCAGCGCCGGGGCACGCACCGGGGCAAGTAACGGTTCCGCGATGCCGCATCTCGAGCTGCCGCGCGACGGCCGCGTGCAACGCGTGTTGTGGGGCTCCAACGGGCGAGCGACCGTACTGGTGAGCCGGGGCTCGGGTGAGACAGGCGAGCAGAATGCGGCTGAGCGATCCGGACGGCCGGAGCGGCGGCTTTACCGGCTTGATGAGTACGATGCAGGCGAGGACCGGCGGTTTCACAACGAAGCTGTCGCCGGCGTGCGCGACGCCGCGCTGTCACCGGACGGCAAGACAATCGCGTTGATCTCTGGGCGCGCCTTGAGCGTGCGCGACCACCGCGACTGGAGCCTGCTGACGCGGTTCACGCATTACGACCCGCTTCACCTGAGTTGGATAGACGACAATAGGGTGGTCGTCGCCGGCCGCTATCTTACCGAGAAGTTTCGACTCGAGGAAGGTGAGCAGCGCTTCCTCGCGTTCTCGCAAGCACAACGCTTTGGGTATGAGCTCGATAGGGAACACAATCTGCTTGTTCAGTCGCGCTACGCGCTCCGCCGCCTCGAGCCTCGAGACAGCGAGGGGCGCGCGGTGGTTGCGAGCGAAGCTGCAGACCGTTTCGCGGTGCGCGCGGCACGAAGCGCCGACGAGCGCGTGCGGGTGTTCACCGAGCGTTTCAAGGCCGGGCGGTACCGCAATCGCCTTATGGCCCGACAGTTGAGCTCGCTCAGAACCCGTGAGGTAGTTCCGCTACCGAAGCCGCACTACGAACCGTTCCCGGAGCAGGAAGAGCCGGTAAGCCTCACCAACTTCACGCACGGCTCCCGGCTACGCGCGCGTGAGGTGGCGTTTGTGTTCAACGCGGTCGAAAGCTCAATCGGCCTCGAACGAGTCCTCGAAACGCTGGGCGAGCACGACATAACCGCTACGTTCTTCGTGAACGGAGACTTCATGCGGCGTGAACCGCACGCGACGCGCACGATAGCGGCATCGGGTCACGAAGTGGGGTCGTTGTTCTACACCCATTTCGATTTTTCACGTTCGCGATTTGATATCGACGCCGAGTTTGTTCAGCGTGGCCTCGCGCGAACCGAGGATCACTACTACTCTCTCACCGGACGCGAACTGGCTCCGCTGTGGCACGCGCCGTACTACTTCTCGAACGCAACGATCGTCGCCGCCGGAGCCGATATCGGATATACGTACGTCGGTCGCGACGTCGACAGTCTCGACTGGGTACCGGCCCGCAGCGCTTCCGGAATCCCGCGACTCTATCGCCCGAGCGCCGAGCTCGTCGACCGCGTCGTCGATCGCAAGAAACCGGGATCGATCATCGCTATGACGATTGGTTCCCCGGACGAAGGCAAACCGTACGGCGGACGCGAGGACTACGTGTTTCAATATCTCGATGTTCTGATCGAAGCGTTAATTGAACGCGGGTACCGCGTGGTGCCGGTTTCCGTCTTGATTGAGCGCGCCCGGTGATGCAGCGATCCACAGCTTGCTTATGGATAAGAACTGCGCTACAGTTGACGCAGATCGGAGGATATGATGGGCTATAACGCCAACCCAGTTAATGCGTACCGCCAAACGAGAGTCAAAACCGCGAGTCAGGGTCAGATCATCGTGATGCTGTACGACGAGGCCTTACGACGCATCGACCAAGCGCACTCGGCACTTGACGACGGCCCCAAGAGCTACGACGTGGTCAACAGCGCGGTCGGCAAAGCGCAAGACATCGTCACGGAGCTCATGGCGTCGCTTGATTTCGAACAGGGTGGGGAGCTCGCTGAGAATCTCTTCAGCCTCTATAGCTTCTTCAACCGCCAGTTGCGCGAAGCAAACCTGCAGAAGTCCAAGCAACCCTTGGAAGCGCTACGGCCTCTGATGGCCGATCTGCGGGAGGCCTGGCAACGAATCGCTTCCTCCAGTCCCGAAAGCTCCAACGCCGGCACCGGCGCCCCAACCGAGGGCGGCGGGATCAACTTCGCCGGCTAGCCGGTAGGTGCCCCATGACAACCGAACAAAAAGCTGCGGTGCTAAGAAGCCTGCGTGAACGGTTAATCGAGCAGAAAGAGCGGTTTATGCGCTATCTTGCGGACCTCGACCTTGAGTACGCCGGCAACGCCGCAAACGAGCCAGACGCTGCGGGTGTAGCGCTCGGTGCGCTCGAGACGGAGAAGCAGATCGTAAGCGAGATAGGTGAGTTTCAGCGTCTCATTGAGCCGCTCGAGGATCTGTATCGGGCTGCGTACCCTCGCCAGGAGCGTGAGATTCCGCCGCTCCGAGCCGCTCTGCAGTCGGTGCAGCGGCAGGTGCTCGAGCGGCTTGAGCACAACGAGCAGCCGGGCCTCGATTCCGCCGAGCCCGCGGAGCTTGCCGCACCCGCCGAGTCCACCGAGTCCGCCGCGTTTGTGCTCGCGAGCGGCCGGCAGCTACGCAGCCGCGATCGGGGCCGCTCGGTCTTTGCCGAGCCGCCGAATCCGTCCAGGATAGATATCAGTACCTGATAAGCACCGTCAATCTGGACACACTCGATGAGGGATACCGTGTACCTGCTCGACGCCTACAGCTTAATCTATCGGTCGTACTTCGCTTTCATTCGCAGTCCGCTGCGAAATGCTTCGGGGGAGAACGTCTCGGCGGTGTTCGGTTTCTTTCGGTCGCTGTTCGGTTTCTTGCGTCAGTATCGGCCGCAGTACTTCATCGCGGTGATGGATTCCGAAACGCCTACCTTCCGCCACGATAAGTACCCAGACTACAAGATAACGCGCGACAAGACGCCCGAGGATCTCACCGCGCAGATTCCGGTGATCGAACGGATCCTACAAGCGCTCGAGATTCCGATGTTGCGAGTGAACGGATACGAGGCCGACGACATCATCGCGACCATCGGAATGCGGTGTCGCGACGAGGGTGCCGAGTGCCGGGTGATTAGCGGCGACAAGGATCTGCTGCAACTCGTCGACGGCCCGCTGAAGGTGCTGAAGCCCGAGCGCGACGGGTTCGCCGAGCTGGGACGCGACGAGGTGTACTCGGCCTGGGGGGTGTACCCCGAACAGGTCCTCTCGTATCTCTCGCTTGTCGGCGACAGCTCGGACAACGTGCCCGGAGTCGCCGGGATCGGAGCAAAGACGGCGGCTGCGCTCTTGCAGCGCTTCCCGGACCTGGACTCGATCTACAGCTCGTTGGACGAGATCTCGTCGGCGTCGCAGCGTAAGAAGCTCGAGGCCGGGCACGACGATGCGTACCTGAGCTACGACCTCATCACGCTCGAGTGCGACGTTCCGCTGGATTTCACCTGGGAGGCGTACCGCCTCGGCGATCTCAACTACACCGCCGCGATTCCTCTGTTTCACGAGCACGGCATGAGCTCGATCGTGAAGGAGCTCGAGCAGGCCTCCGGCTCGTCGGATCGAGCCGCGCGCGGAGGTCCGGACCCCGACAGCAGCGCCGACGCGGGAGCCGCTGCCGGCGCGGGTGCCCATGCCGGCACGAGCACCCAGGAAGCCGCCGCGGCTTCGGCTGCGGGTGTAGTCGGCGAAGTCCCGGCCGAGCTCATCGGAGCCGGAGAGTACGTAACGGTCGATACCCTCTCGGCGCTCGACGATTGGGTTGAGCGTTGTCGCGAGGCGGGCGCTTTTGCGTTCGATTGCGAGACCGACGGTCTCGATCCCCTCACCGCGCAACCGATCGGGTTCTCGCTGGCGTCGGCGCCGCGAAACGGATGCTACATTCCGCTCTTCGGTCCCGAGGGGGAGGTGCTCGCCGAGGAACCGGTTCGCGAGCGCCTCAAAGCGCTTCTCGAGG
>SLBH01000271.1 GCA_007126415.1 Spirochaetales bacterium | reverse complement strand
GCCCCGGAGCAGAAATAGACCTCTCCCGGGGCGGTGCCGAGCAGCCGAGCGAGTTCTCGACGCGCGGCGTTCAACTCACGCTCGGCTGCAATGCCGAGGGTATGAAGGCTCGACGGGTTGCCGTAGACGGTCTCGAGGCACCGGCGAACCGCCGCGAGCGCCTCCTCGGCAACCGGTGTGCTTGCGTTGTTATCGAGATATACCGTTTGCATCCGGTGCGATTGTACCGAGTTCCGCGGCAGCAGCGCAACTCAGGGCCCGCCGCCCGTGTCGTCGGGCCGGTTGCCGGCATCGGAGTTCACGCGCGCATCGCCGGCGCCGGGCGTCTCGCCTGCGGCGTCTCCCGCCTCAGCGTCTCCCGCCTCAGCGTTGTCCGCCTCAGCGTTGGTCTCGGTGTCTTCGGCGGCCCCGACCCCCGGGGGCGCCGACAGCCGAGCGCGGTACTGCTCGTACGGTAGCGGCGCGCCCCCTGCCTCGGCAAGCACCATCACGAGGTTGCGCGTACGCTTCGCGGCGTACAACACCCCGTCGGCGCGCTCGAGCGCGGGCTCTAGCGCGGGACAGTCTTCAACCGGCGCGATTCCCACCGAGAACGTGCCGCACGGCTCTCCGTTCTCGCGCGCGATTTGCCGCACCGGTTCGTACTCCGATGCCGACTCAACCCGCTCCTGCTGCTGATAGCGCAATCGCTCGCCGACCACCACCGCGGCGTTGAGATCGTCACCGATCAAGATCAGCAACTCCTCACCGCCGTAGCGAATCGCCCAGTCCGAGGGCCGCGTATTTGTGCCGATCAGTTCCCCGACCGCCGCGAGCATTCGATCGCCGTACTGATGCCCGAGCGTGTCGTTGATCCATTTGAAGTGATCGATATCGAGCATCACGGTGGTGATCGGTTTACCGTCTCGGCGTAACCGCTTGAACAGCTCCGGCATCCGCTCGAGATAGAAGTTCTTGTTCCGCAGTCCGGTCAGCTGATCGAGGTATTGCGCGCTGAGCTCCTCGGCGAACTCTATACGAAGCGACGCTCCGGGGTCGCGCGACTCGCTCTCGGCTTCCTCCCAGGCGGCGTGCTCAAACGGTCCCGCGATCTCAACCCGTGAGCCCGCGAGCATCAGAAAGCTCGAGGGATCGCGCAGCAAGAAGCGGTAGAGATCCGCCACCGATCGAAGCGTGTCGAGCGGAAAAAGCGAAGCGTACGCCCCGATCTCGCCGATCGGCTGCTGCTTGCGCGCCTCGATATAGCGTTTGAGCTGCCGTGTGGCCGGCTTGTACTCGTAAGAGCTCGGTTCGGCATGACCGGCGTACTCAACCAACGGGCTCTCGGTAAGCGACTTGATCAGGCGCCTCGCGGCCGGGTCCTCGCGCCGCAACGTCGCGAGGCTTACCTGCTTGCCGACCGCAATCAGCTCGTTGTGGAGACGCTCGGCGAGCATCGGAAGCACGATGCGGTCCGAGCGATCGCGCGCCGCTGCGCTGCGCTCGCCGCGCCGCAGCAACCGCGTACGAAGCGCCTCGATATCGCGTTGCAAGACGTACGCACTTCGGCTCCGGAGAAACTCGCGTGCGCGTTCGCTCGAAACCGAGACCTCCTTGGCGTACGCGCCGATATCGCGCAGATAGAGGTCGAACAACTCGGCATACACGGCCTGCCACTCCTCGCGGATCATGAGCAGTGCCGACGAGACCGCCTCATCACCCAAGAGGCGCTCGAGCCGGTAAGGGTCGAGCGAGTGCAGCCAGTCGTCTATTACCCGATGCAACGGAATGATAACCGCAAGCGGGTCCTCGGCCGAGAGCGAGGCGAGACCGTACTCAACCGAGACGAAGCGCGGTGAGTCACGAAACAGCACTCGCTCGAAGTACGGCAGTACAAACGCGCCTTGATCGATCTGCGCGATCTCGGAGCCGGGGAACAAAGACCCGAGCAGACGCAGAACCGGAGCGTAGGTCTCTCGAAACCGTGAGGACTTCTCGCGCTCGAGGCGTTCGAGCTCACGCTGCTCAACCGCTCGACGTTGCTCGGCCTGCGCGTGCTCCAACTGCTTGTGAAAACTGTGATACTCGAGCACCTCCCCGTCGGCCACGCCCAAGCAATCGCGCATTCGCTTGTTGAACGCCTCGTCCTGTGGCCGCCAGGGGTGAACCGTTCCGAGCAATCGCAGCATCACGGGATAGAGCTCGAACTTATGCCGGTCAAGATTCTCTCGCGCGATCCGGAAGATGCGCGCCGCTTCATCGAGCTCGGCGCCATACGCCTCGTTTCGCCGGTAAGCGCCTTGAATCTCACGCGTGAGCTCAAGCAGGTGCGCGATAGTTTGCTTGTCGACCCGCTCGGTCTTGAGACATACTCGATACGTCACGCGCGTGATTTCGGACAGCGCCGCCGCCTCGATGCGTTCACCGTTGGCGTAGCGCAGCTGCAGATACTCGAGGTGCTTCTTGATCTCTCCGTAGGGTGAAACGAACTCCTGCAGCACGCGGTACCCGAACGGGTCGCGCCGCCTCAAGTCGGCCTTGGCGTTCTCGGAATCGCTCGCCCCGGCCTGCGCAGCCCCCACGCGCCTTCCGCCGGTTCGGCCCCTGCCCGGCGGCCCTCCGGGCGGTAACAACTCCCCGAGCAGCTTCTGCGCGGCAAAGGAGAGCGCCTGCAGCGTATCGTAGAGCGATAGCTCACCGGGCTCGAGAGCCTCTATTCCGCGCTGCCGCGTGAGCCGGTCGACAAAACTTCGAGCGATGCAGTCGGGTACCTTGAACGGAAGCAAACTCAAGACGTCGTCGAGCCACTCGCGGGCACCCACAATCGGGAGGCGCAAACTACGCGCGTAGGCGTTGATGCGCCGCCGCAACGCCGGAGAAACCGCCGGGAAGCGATCCTCGGCGCGCCTGCCCGCCTGCTGCTCCGCAGCCTCGGGGGACGCCGCGCGTTCGCGCCGCTCTACCACTCGGTCTCGCCGTACGCTGCCGAGCTCGCGCTGCAGAACACCCTCGCTCAGGCGCTCGCCATACCCCTTCTCGCGCAAGCGACGATGCACCTGCGCGATCTCCTCGCGACTAAAACCTTGCTTCAGCAACCGCTCGTAGAACGATCGGGCCTCCGGCGAAGACGAGCTCATACCCTACTGTACGCGGAGAGCCCCGGCGTTGTCCACGCGCAGAT
>SLBH01000043.1 GCA_007126415.1 Spirochaetales bacterium | reverse complement strand
TGCTCCGGCACGTACTCGCGAATCTTGTAGTCGTGAACCGCGATCCTGACATCCTCGCGCGGTATTCCTTTGTCGACGATGATCTCGGCTAAGTGATTGATCGTCTTGCCGGAGTCAAAGATGTCGTCTACCAGTAGGACCCTATCGCCCGCGCGTAGATACTCCGGGGCGTAGGTCCAGCCGTCGACCATGATGCGATCGCGGGTATGCACGTCGGTGTACGAGCGCGCCACAACCGCAGCGTAGAACACCGGCCGCTCGCCGCGCCGCACCATCTTGAAGTACTCGCTGATGACGTTCCCCATGTAAGCGCCCCCACGCAAGCTTACGTAGATAACGTCCGGGGTGAACCCGTCGCGGTGAATCCGGTACGCGAGTTTAAGCGCGTTGTCTCGTACGGTGTTGTACTCGGTGAACTCTTTCGCCATTCTGCAGGAACCTCTTGTGTGTAATGCTTGCCGCCGCCGCCAGGCTACGCCTTGATCAACGGTGCAGGTCTATCTCGAGCTCGTTCTCGCCGCGCACTACCTGCATCGAGAGAACTTCATGCTGGAGCTCGTTGAGCTCGCGGTAGAAGTCTCGTACCGAGTCTATGGTGCGGTTGTTGATCTCGGTCACGATGTCGCCGACCCGGAACCCGGCCTGCGCGGCCGGTGTTCGCGCCTCGACATTGCTGATCACCACACCACGATCAACGCCCTCGGTGCCCATCTCGTCGCGCATCTCGGCGTCTACCGGGAACACGCTCAACCCGGGCCAGAGGTTGCGATTCTGGTCGGCGATTTCGCGCTCATCGGAACGGGCCGCGATCACCACCGTGACGTCGCGCGCTTCTCCCTGCCGGACGAGGCGAAACTCCGCCTCCTCGTCTATCTCGAGATCGGCTACGAGCGCTATCAACTCATCGGAGCTGTTCACCGCGCGACCGTTGATCTCGGTAATAAAGTCGCCGGGTAGAACCCCGCCCTCCTCGGCCGGCGAACCGCGGAACACGTGGTGCACAATTGCCCCGCTGCGATGCTCGAGCCCTAGGTCATCGGCGATCTCGGGTGCTACGCTTCTGATACTCACGCCCAACCAGCCGTAGCGCACCGCGCCGGTTTCAATGAAGTCGTCTATTGCGCGTCTGGCGTTGTTGATCGGGATCGAGAAGCCGAGCCCAACGCTCCCGCCGGTCTGTGAGGTGATCCAGGTGTTGATCCCTACAACCTCGCCGCGCAGATTAACCAGCGCGCCGCCGGAGTTACCTTGATTGATCGCGGCGTCGGTCTGAATGAAGTCGCTTATGTTGCCGGCCGGCCCCCCGCGGCGCCCAAGCGCGCTCACAATGCCCGCGGTAACGGTTGACTGAAAGCCGAACGGACTGCCGACCGCGAGCACCCAATCGCCGACGTAAAGGCTATCCGAATCGCCGAGGGCCGCTATCGGTATCTCGTCGTCGGCCTCGAACGCAACCATCGCAAGGTCTTTGCGGCTATCGGTGCCCACAACCGCGCCTTCAAACTCGCGCGAATCGTACAGCAGCACCGTGATCTGATCGCCGTCGCTCACGACGTGGTCGTTGGTCAAGACATAGTACGTGGAGCCGTCGCGACGCACGATGACACCGGAGCCAAGGCCTTGCGTCCGAAACTCACGCTCTCCGTTGTCGGGTGAGCGAAAGAAGAAATCGAACCACGGACGGTCGCCTTGCGGCCCGGTAACCGAGCGCACCTCCTGCACCGTGAGCTGCACCACGCTCGGAAGCACCGTCTCGGCGATCCCACGAAACGAACCTTCGCGAGGGTCTACTTCCTGCAGCGGCGCGGTTGCGGGCTCCTCCGCCCGTGCCGAGTCGCGCGGCTGCACACCCGTTGAGCAGGCAAACAGGATGGACGACATTACGAAGCCGAGGATCACACCCACCAGCACCAGGTTTATGAGAAAGAACCTTCGCGAGAACATAATCTTGGTCAAGGATATCAACGAACCAACCTCCCGTGTGCGTAACGCGCCGCCACCTTAAGTATACGCATTTTCTATTCCCACGGGGTCAGGATCTCGGGGCCGGAATCGAGAATGGCTACCGTGTGCTCGTAGTGCGCCGAAATCGAACGATCGGTACTGACTACCGTCCAGTCGTCGTCGAGCAGCACCACATCGTCACCGCCTAGGTTCACCATCGGCTCGATCGCGACTACCATCCCGGGCTTGAGCCGAGGGTTTTTGCCGCTGCCGACGTAGTTCGGAATTTGAGGGTCTTCATGGATGGCAAGCCCCACGCCGTGCCCGCAGTAGGGACGTACCACTCCGTATCCGCGGCTCTTGACGCAACGGTATACCGCTCGCGAGATGTCGTTCACGCGATTGCCGACCCTCGCCTGCTCGATGCCGAGGTAGAGGCTCTCGTGCGTAACGTCGAGCAGCTGCCGAACATCCGGAGCCACGGTGCCGACCGGCACCGTAACCGCAGCGTCGGCGTAGAAGCCGTTGAGCTCGATGCCGCAATCGATCGTGACGATGTCGCCGGAGCGTAGTTTGCGACCGTTTGGTATACCGTGGATCACCGCCTCGTTCACCGAGGTGCAGATCGCGGCCGGAAACCCCATGTAGCCGAGAAACGCAGCTCGGCCGCCGAGCTTACCGATTAGCTCGCGCGAGTACGTGTCTAGGTCCGCCGTGCTGACTCCGGGCTCAACGCGCTCCTGCAGCGCCTTGAGGATCTTGGACAACACCTGTCCCGAGGCTCGAATCCCTTCTATCTGTTTGTCGTTTTTCAGCTTGATCATATATTGAGTTTGACCTTAGAGGTTCAGGCAGCCTAACACTATTGCAGCGCAGTTTCAAGATTGCGTAAGAAGCGCCGAAGCTCGAAGTTGTCGGGGTCTTCCGAGACGGCCTCGAGCACCAGCTCGCGTGCCGCCCCGAGCTCACTTTCGAGGTAGAGCCCGAGCGCCTCGATGTGCAGGAGCTTAGCGCGCTCACGCGCGTACCCGGGAACGCCCTTCACCGCCGCGAGCGCCGGTGCGAGCGCCTCGTTTATCGCCTCCGGGTCGCGCGCTAAGACCGCGTGCGCCGCGCGGTTATGAGCGCTCTGCCACAAGCGGCGCGGCGCGTAACCTTCATCAAACGCCTCGCCCGCGAGCGCGAACTCACCCCGCCGATGCGCCAAGGCGCCCGCGTACTG
>SLBH01000214.1 GCA_007126415.1 Spirochaetales bacterium | reverse complement strand
CGCGGAAGAGGACCCGCGCAATCATCTACTGATGCACGCGATGGGCCCGAACGTGGCCGGCGTTATCGGCTCGGCAGTGGCCGCCGGCGTACTGTTGACGGTAATTCCGATCGTGGGGTAGTCGCCGCGCAAACCCAGCCCGGGCGCCGAGGTAGTTCGGCGCCCTACGGACGGGACTTACGGGTGCGCCTTACGGGTGCGCCCCCCGCTCCAGCTCCCCTCGCCTTGCTCAAGGAGCCGGCTCAGCGCCGCTGCGCCGACCGCTCACGGCCCGCCGCTACAATCTGATCGGCTATCTCTTCGGGACTGTACGGCTCGGTATCGATCACGAGATCGACGAACTCGTAGCGGTTGTTGTCTATTCCATAGAGTTTCAGGTAGCGTTGCCGGTCGCGCTCGTCGCGCGCCTTTGTCTCGGCCAAAACGTCCTCGTAGCGGCCGTTCTCACGACGATGGATTCTTCCGGCGCGCACCTCGAGCGGTGCGGTCAAATAGACCTTGAGGTCGGCCTCCTTCAAGAGCCAGACCGCCAGACGCGAGCCGAGCACGCACGGGCCCTCGCGCGCAAGCTCAACCTGACGACGATCGAGGTAACGGTCCCAACTGGGATCGTGCTCGGCCATACGGCACAACTTCCTAAACTCAATGTTGCGCTCTTCGGCTATCGAATGGAATGTGTAGTTCACAAGGCGCAGGCCGAGCCTTTCGGCGACCAGGCGGCTCACCGTAGAGTTCCCACATCCGCTCTTGCCCGAGATTGCGATTTGCACACGCAGCTCCGTCTTGCTACTCGAGATTTCGTGCTTGCTCGCGCAGATTCTCGATCGCGTCCTTGATCTCGATCGTCCGCTGTGAGACCTCGGTAAGATAACTCTTTGAAGCGATTGTGTTAACTTCTCGGTTCAACTCCTGGCAGATAAAATCCAGTTTCTTCCCGAGAACGCCCCCGGACTCTAATGTTCGAGTGAAGCTATCGAGGTGCGCGCGCAGCCGTGCGAGCTCTTCGTTGATCGAGTAACGCACCAGGAGCGCGGCAACCTCGCTGTAGGCGCGGCTCTCATCGAGCGCATCACCGAGCAACTCCCGAAAACGTGCCAGCACGTTGGTTTGAATCTCAGACTGCAACTGCGGCGTCTGTTCCTCGATGGCCTCCACCGCACCCTCGATCCGGCTGAGTTGCCCCCGCAGATCATCGACCATCGCCTGCCCCTCGCGCCGGCGCGCCTCGTCGAACTCGGTAAGCGCTTCGGTCAACACCGGCCGCACAAGCTCGAGGTAGTGCTCGGGATCACGGCTACGTTCCACCTGATACAGCCCCTCGAACTGCAGCAACTCCGCCAGACCGAACTCCGGCAACACCCCCGAGGCCGCCGCCAAGGATCGTAGCGCGGCGGCGTATCGTTGGGCCGCTGCTTCGTCGACACGCACATCGAGATCGGAAGATATCTCGCGCACTCGCAACGTGAGCTCCACTCTTCCGCGAGCCACGTACTCGCTCACCGTGCCACGCAACTCCTGCTCGACCGCCCCAAGATACGGCGGCAGGTTGAGCTGCAGATCGAGGTAGCGGTTGTTATAGCCCTTGAGCTCCAACACGAACGAGACCGCTTCGCTTTGATGCTCGCGAACCGCAAATCCGGTCATGCTCTTGATGCTTTCCTTCATGGCGTTCTCCTCCTGTGGCTAAGCTCTTCAAACACCGCACGCCCAAGCTTCCAGTTGTCACCGGCGCCCATAGTCACGAACACATCCCCCGGCACCAGAAGCGTGCGGCAGATCGGTAACGCGTCGAGCACCTCATCGGTGTAGCGCACCGGCCCAGGGTGTTGCTGCGAGACGCGCTCAAACAAATCGAGGCCCGTAACACTCCCGGTATAGCGTTCGCGGGCCGAGGCGTAGATCTTGTGCAGCAATACCGCATCGGCCTCCAGCAAGGCCGTCGCGAACTGCTCGAGCAGCGCTGCGGTGCGGGTGTAAGTGTGTGACATGAAGTCCACCACGATTCGTCGTCCCGGGTAGAACTCGCGCAATCCCCGCAGCGTGGTTCGTATCGCGGTTGGGTGATGGCCGTAGTCATCGAGAACGGTAACGCCGGCGGCCTCGCCGACGAGTTCGCTCCGCCGCGCGCTGCCGCGAAAGAGCTTGAACGCTGCGGGCGCGCGCCCGCGCACCGCCCCGCGCCCGGCAAGCCCAAGCTCATCGGCAATGAGCTCAACCGCCGCGAGCGCAGCGGCCGCGTTCAAGGCGTTATGCCGACCGGGTACCGTGAGCTCCACCTGTACCGGCGCCCGTGTGTCCTCGCCGGCGGACGCGCACGAACGCTCATCTCCAACCCGGAACCGCAACACCCCGGCGCCCTGCTCGATGCCGCGCACCGCGTACAGCCCCTCCGCGCGCTCGCCGTAGCCTACAACCCGAAGGTCGTCGCGCCGCGCTGCAGCACGCTCGGCGACGTCGCAGGCGCCGGGATCGTCGGCGCAGTACAACAGGGTTCCCCGGCGCGGCAAGCGCTCCACGAGCTCGAGGAACGCGTCGCGGATATCGTCGTAGCCGTGGTAGTAATCGAGGTGATCGGGCTCTACACTGGTCACAACCACAACGCGCGGGTGGAACGACAAAAAATGGCGCTTGTACTCGCAGGTCTCGGCCACGAAGAAGCGGTTGCCCCCAACGTAAACCGCACGGTCGTCGAGCGACGGAACCGAGCTCCCGACTAGGGCCGCCCCCGGGAGATCGGTCTCGCGCAGAAGCGTGGCCGCAAGCGCCGTCGTTGTGGTCTTGCCGTGCACGCCCGCGATCGCGACCGACGGAAGGCCGGCCGAGAATGCTCCGAGCGCTTCGGTATAACTGAGAAGCGGTAACCCGCGACGACGTGCGGCGACAAGCTCGGGGTGCGAGTTGGGGTCGTACGCAGCCGAGTATATCACCGTTTCGGCTTCGATCGGGAGGTTTTCCGCCGCGAAGCCTTGACGCACCGGGATCCCGGCCCGCCGCAGCATACGGTCGGTGAAGAACTCCTCTTCGGTGTCGGAGCCGCTGACCGAAACGCCGAGCTGCGTCAACAACTCTGCGAGTGCCGCGGTTCCGGAACCCTTTATGCCGACGATATACGCGGGACGCTGCAATAACGAGGCCGGATCTACCGTTGCCGCCATGCTTGTATCGTAGTAGAAGCGCG
>SLBH01000369.1 GCA_007126415.1 Spirochaetales bacterium | reverse complement strand
CCACCGCGTTCGTGAACGCCAAGGCTTGCGCAAAGTTCTTAAACCGAAAGCGGCGCTCGAGCTTCTTCACTCCGTCATGTTCCACTACCGGCCAGCCCGGCAACTGACTGCTGAACTCAGCGATATCGTGATCGTCGAGCGCAGGCTCGTCGCCTCGGCACGCCGAGCACTCCATATCCTTTAACACGCTCATTGGAACCTCCGTTGTCTACTAAGAAAATAGCGCCGCGCCGCCCTTCTTGACCAGCGCGAGCCGCGCGCGTAACGTAGAGGAATATGAATACCGAACACGCAACGACACTCTCAAACGCAGTCCGGATGCCGCTGCTTCACCTCGGAGCTTTCAAGGCTTCAGACAGAGAGGTTCAGACCGCGATTCATGCGGCGTTCGCATCCGGTTATCGGGCTGTCGACACCGCTGCGGTCTACAAGAACGAAACAGGCGTCGGCACGGCATTGCGCAACTCCACGCTCACGCGCGAGGAGTACTTCGTCACGAGCAAAGTCTGGAACGACGACCACGGATACGAGCAAACGCTCAAAGCGTTCGAAGCCTCACGCGAGCGTCTGGGGTTGGAGTACCTCGACCTGTACTTGATTCATTGGCCGGTCCCCGGAATGTTCAGCGAGACCTGGAAGGCCCTGGAGGAGCTCTACCGGCGTGGAGCGGTGCGCGCGATCGGAGTGAGCAACTTTCAGACACACCATCTCGAACAGCTGCGCCGAACCGCCGAGATCGCACCAATGGTCAATCAAGTGGAGTTTCACCCGTTCATCTACGATGAGCAACGAACACTGCTTCAGTACTGCGGAGACACGGCAATTGTGATGCAGGGGTGGGCGCCGCTCGCCCGCGCCGGCAGATTCGACGATGCAGTGGTGCGGAGCATTGCCGAAGCACAGCAGCGGACACCGGCACAGATCATGCTGCGTTGGGCGCTACAGCATGGCGTGGTGGTACCGCCGAAATCAACAAACCCTGAGCGCATCAAGGCGAACGGAGTAATCTGGGACTTCGAGCTAAGCGAGGAACAAATGCGCCGGCTCGACAGCATCTCGGACGGGGCCCGCGTCGGGCCGCACCCGGACCGCTTTTTCGAGAGCTGAGAGCCGGCTCGGTTTCCAGAGTCTTCCGCGCTACTCCTTCACCTTGTAGTTGGAAATGATGTGGCTATAGAGATTACGCAACGCCGCGCTGTTGGGACGGCCGATACCGGTGTCGTTTAAGAAGTCTCTCCGCTCGCGCTCGAACCAGCGGAACATGCGGCTCGCCGCCTGAGAATCATCTGAGGCGCCCCAGCAGATCCGTGTGAGCTCGCGCAACTCGTCCCGATTGAAGAAGATGCGATCGCGCCCGACGCAGATCATGAAAAAGCCGGCCTCGGTCTGCTCCACCCAGGCGGCATTCGGATCATACCCTTCTTCCGGCAGCTGCCCTTTCGCGATCGCGGTCTGAAACTCGCTTACCTTGCGGATAACCTCGGTGCGCTTCTGGCTGTAAGTTATGATCTCGGCTTGCTGCTTCAAAATCGCGAGCATGTGTTCGTCGAGATTCGCGATCAGCTCGTTGAGTTCCGCGACCAGCTCTTCGCGTCGATCTCGCTTCGCCGGGCTCGCACTCTTCTGCGATGCGCCCTTCTGGGTTGCGCCCGCGCTCTTACTGCCGCCTGCCTTTCCGGCGGACGCCTTTGTTGCAGCCGACGAGTCCGAGCCGCCGCTCTTGGCAGCCTTGGCGCCCTTGGCGGTTTTAGCGCTTCCGGTTTTGGCGGTCTCCGCCTTGCCGGTACCCGCCTTGCTTGACCCGCCCTTACTCGTGCCGGTCTTGGCGGTCTTGGCGGTCTCCGCCTTGCCGGTGCCGGTCTTGCCGGTGCCGGTACCCGCCTTGCTTGACCCGCCCTTACTCGTGCCGGTCTTGCTCGTGCCGGTCTTTTTGTCGTCGCTGTCCTCGGTCTTGGTTCGTGATTTCGCCATCGTTGGTTCGCTCCTTACGCTATGCGTCTCGCTTCACCCCATCATACCCCAATTACCCGCGCAACCCAACGAACGCTTTGCGCGGCGTTTCGCCCTAACGGCACTCCGCGCTATGTTCCGTAGCTCCAGGTTTCACCGGGCTCGAGCTCCCGAACCTCCACACCATGCGGCGTGAAGCCGTTGGCGTCCTGCGCGAGTATCGGGAAGGTCTTGTAATGCACCGGGATCGCCACACGAGGCTTGATCAGCTCCGCAGCCTTCGCGCCGAGTGTTGCGTCCATCGTGAACCGGTCGCCGATCGGGATTGCGGCAATGTCCGGTTTATAGATCTCGCCGATCAGTTGCATATCGCCGAACAAGCCGGTATCGCCACAGTGATAGAACACAAGCCCGTTGAACTCTATCACGAGGCCGTTCGGCATCCCCATGTAGCGACCCTCGTAGGAAGAAGAGTGGAACGCCTGCGTGAACGCCACCCAACCGAACTCGGTACGAATGCATCCGCCGGCGTTACCCGGCTCGAGCTTCTTTAGTCCCTTCTCGCCGAGGTAGTTGCAGATCTCAAACGCACCGATCACGGTTGCGTCGTTTTGCTGCGCAATCGCGACGGTGTCGCCGATGTGATCGGCATGCCCGTGGGTCAGCGCTATGTAGTCGCAGTTGAGGTCCCCGGGCCGATGCTTTGCAAGGCTGTTGCCGCTGAGAAAGGGATCGATCACCAACGAGTTGCCGTTGCCGCTGAGAACGAACCCCGCGTGTCCCAAAAATGTGATATCGAGTGCCATACTGTACTCCTCCTGCCCAGAATCTTCTAACACGAGCGGCGAAAGGTCAACGCGGAATCTCTGTTCTTGCGCTTGACAGCTGTACCGGCCGCTGCAATACTGTTAGATGTCCTGTATAGTGAGTTTTAATCTTGCATTGTGAGACACTTGGCGTTCCAGCTCCGAGGTAGCGGTTATAAGGTGTAGTCGGTATGGGAGTACAATCGTTAGATCGCGCGTTCGATATCATCGAGTTGCTGTCGCGCCACGCCAACGGTCTCACAGTCGGCCACATCGCACGTGAGCTCGAGCTTCACAAAAGCACCACCTCGCGCCTGCTGCAGTCGCTTGGGGCGCGCGGCTACGTTGAGCGCGATAACGCGACCGGGCTCTATCGCTTGGGCCTGCGGTTCGTTGAGCTCGCCGGTTCGCAGCTCGACAACCT
>SLBH01000370.1 GCA_007126415.1 Spirochaetales bacterium | reverse complement strand
GATTCGTGATGGTCTCTCGCCAACTACGTCCACTGAGCACCGTCTTCCACAACCTACGGTAGTACTCGTCGTCCATAACCCCCGATTGGAGAACACTGGTCTTTCGGCCAAGCACTTCATCGGGCGCGTATCCCGTAACCTTCGCGAAGGCCGGGTTAGCGTAAAGGAATGTGCCGTTACGATCGGTAATGTACACCGCGTGCCGCGCCGACTCGATCGCAACGCGGAAAAGCTTTAGGTCGTCAACAGAGTTCAAAGCGTAGTTCCTCATGATGCCATCCATTGTTTGCCGCCCACTATAGCACCCAATCGCACGGACCGACCAGATGCGCGCAGTCACGCGCAAGTCAAAACGTCGGCAGCAACAGCGTGGACAGTAACAGCGTGGGTAGCAACAGTTTCGTTGACACTCGTTACTAGGTCGTTGCTATACTTTGGTGATGATTTTCCGATCAAACGAAGAGTTCGGCTCTCGCCGCTCACCGGTTGCAGGCACCGGAGGCATGGTGGCGTCGAGCCAGCCGCTTGCAAACGCGGCCGGCGTTCACGTGCTCGAGCGCGGCGGCACCGCCGCCGACGCTGCGGTCGCGGTGGCCGCCGCGTTGCAGGTGACACAACCCTGCTCAACGGGCCTCGGCGGCGACGCGTTTTGGCTGTACCACTCCGCAGACGACGGTACGCTCCACGCTGCAAACGGTTCGGGGCGCAGCCCGGCCGCCCTTACGCGCGAGACCGCGTACGACGCCGCAATTGCCGAGACCGGCGGCGGCGAGAAACCCCGGCGGCTACCGGCGTTCCATGCGCATACCGTCACGGTGCCGGGCGCGGCGGCGGCGTGGCACACGCTGCTTGAGCGCTTCGGTTCGCGCCCTCGCGAGGAGGTTCTCGCTCCGGCTATTGCGCTCGCGCGCGATGGGTTCGCGGTTGCGCCGCTCACCGCCGGGTGGTGGGCCGCCGGCGCACGGCGCCAACTCGCGGGGCGAAAGCACGGCGACGAGCTGATCCCCGCGGCTGTGCGCGGCGCTCGGCCGGATGCCCCGCATGGAAGCTCCGCCGCTGTGGCCGGCGATCCCGGGCTGCGTCCGGGAGAGCGCATACACCTCCCGTCGCTCGCCCGGAGCTTGTCGCAGTTTGCGACCCACGGCGCCGAGCCGTTCTACCGCGGCGAGATCGCCGAGCGCATCGTTGAGGCGGTGCAGGCAGAGGGAGGCGTGCTCAGCATGAGCGACCTAGCATCGCACGAAACCGAGATGGTGGAGCCGATTGGGCTGGCCTACCATGATGCCACGGTCTGGGAATGCCCGCCGAACGGCCAAGGGCTGGCCGCGCTCGTGGCTTTGGGCGTGCTTCGCGAGTTCGAGTCCGCAGGCGCGCACGCGGCCGCGACCGAGGCTTCAAACTCGAGCGCCGATGAGTATCACGCGATGATCGAGGCGATGCGCATCGGGTTCACGGCGGCCGAGGCGTACGTCGCCGACCCGGCTCGAGCCCAGACCCCGGTCTCGGAGTTGCTGTCGCACAGCGAGCTCGCAGCCCGAGCACGGCTGATCGAACGAGAGCAGCGCCTTGCCGATCTGCCGTCACCCGCGCCCGGCGCGCCCGGAGCGCTCGGCACGCTCGGCCGTGACACGGTGTACTTCTGCTGCGCCGATCGCTTTGGGAACGTCTGTTCGTTTATCAACAGCAACTTTATGGGCTTCGGGACCGGTATCGTGCCGCGTGGCTGCGGCTTCTCGCTACAGAATCGCGGACACGGGTTTGTGCTCGAGCACGGGCACCCCAACGCGCTCGCGCCGGGCAAACGACCGTACCATACGATTATTCCGGGGATGATTACGCACAGTTCAGGGGCGGTGACGGCGTTCGGCGTTATGGGCGGGATGATGCAACCGCAGGGACACCTGCAAACCGCGGTCGCGCTGCTTCGTGACCGATCCGACCCGCAAGCCGCGCTCGACAGAACTCGATTCCAACTAAACGAGGGCGAGCCCAACGGCGAGGTGCTCCTCGAGGACGCGGTAGCACCGGAGGTCGTGCGCGGGCTCACCGAGAAAGGCCATCGCGTGAGAACGATCGGCGCCGGCGAGCGCCCGGTCTTTGGCCTTGGAGCAATTGTACACCGCGAGCCGGACGGCACGCTGTGGGGAGCGTCGGACCCACGAGGGGACGGCGGTGCCGCGCCCGCGTTGTAGCCGCGGTGCCGCTCGGAGGGGCCCGTCTAACGCGCGCCCGGCGGTTCGCTGCCCGAAAACGAAAACGGGATCGTGGTCGGCTCTACCAACGGCAACGCAACCCCGAACGTGAGCGCGCCCTCGAGGCGATACGCGAGCGGCTCGCGCGCGGCCACGGTCTCCCAGACGGCGCGACCGGCCTCGATGAACGCCAGTGAGGCCACAACGGTGTATCGTGCGCGCCCTTCCGCATCGAGCACCGCTTCACCCTCGGTACCCTCGGCACCTTCAATTTCGATACCCTCGATATCCGCTATATTACCGCTCGCAACTCGGCGCCCACCGAGCTCGAGGTCATACGGCAACTCGTGAAGAGACAATGCAACGGAGTTTGGATTGTTAAGCTCGAAGCTCACCCCGAGTTCCGCGGTTGTGAGGCCCAGGCTCCGAACCTCAATTCCGGCGAACCCTAACTCCGGCAACCGCAACAGCGGCAGGCTTCCTTTGGTTCGTAACGGGAGTTCAACCCGCCCCAGAACCGGAACCGCAACCACCGGGGTAAGCTCGAGCGAATAAGCCGTCTCGTTACGGTCGGCTAATACCCGAACCGAGTCATACAGCTCCGCCCACGCAACTCGCACCGGCACCTCAATCGAGCCCGACTCAGTCGGCGGAATCTCGATCTCGTGCTCGATCTGCCCCTGCAGCGGTTGAGCGTCCTCAATCCCGAGTGCGTACGAAATGCCGGCGAGGGTAACGCCGAACGCGTTTGGGTTATCGACCCGCACGCGTGCGGTAAGCTCGGCCGCTTCGAACGAGAGCGCGGTGATCTCGGCCGAGGTTACGGCGGCTTCAGGACGTTGCGGCGGCTGCAGTCCGTCACCGAGCGCGGCGCACGCGCCGAGCAAGGCGGTCACCAAACCGATCAAGAGAATCGGTTTGGTGGGGCCGCCGAGGTCTTGCTTGTGATTGAGAGTTCGCACCATGAGCACGGATTATAGCATTCAGCT
>SLBH01000168.1 GCA_007126415.1 Spirochaetales bacterium | reverse complement strand
GGCGTGGGCGAAGGCTCGGGTGGCTCGAGATCGCCGCCGAGCTCGAGCGGGTCAAGGACCGCGTCGCCGACGACGCCGAGCGTTACGGGCTGCTACAGCGCGCCGAGGCGAACGCCGCCGAACTTGCGCGCAGCGTGCTCACCGGCGCAGGCTTCGAGCAGGCCGAGATCCGCGTGCGCTCTACCGCACGCCCGGCTCTGCGCTCGGTTCGGCCTGCTATAACGGGCCGCATACCGGAGGTTGGCCGGCTATGACACCGAGACCGGCCCGGCGCGCCACGCTACGGCGCGTGATCACGATCGCGATTCTCCTCGTGCTCGCCGCGGCCCTGATACTCGGGCGGCCGTACCTGAGGCGGCTACAACGCGCTACGGCTCCCATTCGCAGCGAACGCGTGGTGGCGCACGACATTCTGCTCCAGAAGATGCGCGATATCACGCGGCTTCACACGCTCGAGTACCGCTACCGCACCGTGTTTCCGTTTGACTACATGCCGCCCGAGATCTCGCTCAACGCGCTACTCGCGCGTCTGCGGCATGAGGAAGGCCGGTATCACGAGCTCATCAGCACCGAGGAGCGCGATTACCTCGCCGCGTACAATCTGGTGAGCCGCCACGGAATCGGGTCGCGCGGCGTCGGTGAGTTTTTGGTGCTCGATGTTGTCGTGAGTGCGGGCTTCGCGTTCGACTCATCCCACTACGATATCGACCGGTGCGATAACGACCACTACGATCACGACCCGTATCTGGACGAGCCCCCTCGGACTGAGGTGGGTACCGAGCTACTCCGCCTCGAGAGTTCGGGGCCCCACCCGCCGCAAACCGCCGCTTCGGTGGAGCGTGCAACCGTCACGCTGCCGCCTGCCGTCATTACGCAGGTCCGCATCGAGGACATCGATCCCGAGCGCTACCCCTACCCCGAGATCGCGCTCACCCCGCAAGCCTATCGCGAGATCGCCGAGTTCGTTCGCGAGCGCGCGACGGCCCGAGTGCTTGGTCGCGGCCTCTTGCGGCAAGCCGAGCTCAGTGGACGTCAAATGATCGAGCAGTTGCTGCTCGACGCAGGCATAGAGCGTGTTGAGTTCGCTCCCGCAGGCGAACCACTTTACACGCCGCAGCATCACTGAGCATAGTAGAGCGACGATGGATATCCGCCTCCCGGCACTCGCTGCATTATTGCTGCTCTCGGGTTTCTTCTCCGGTACCGAGACCGCCTACACCTCGTTGTCGCTCGCGCAGATTCATTCGTTGCGCGTGCACCACGGCCGCCGTGGACGCCTGGTTGCGCGCATGCTCGACCGACCCGACCGCTTGCTCGGCACGATCTTGATCGGCAACAACCTGGTGAACATCGCGGCCTCGGCGCTCGCTTCGGCGATCACGATCGAGCTGTTCGGTCGCCATGCACTCGGAGTAATGACCGGCGTGCTCACGATGATCGTACTGGTGTTTGGTGAAGTTACGCCGAAACAGATCGCGATCATCCACAACGAGTTCGTGACACTCCAAACCGCCCCGCTGATCTACTCGCTTTCGGTGGTCCTGCGACCGGTGACCTGGTTCATCGGCCTGGTTAGCAAGCTCGTTACCCGTTTAACCGGCCGGGCCGGGCGCCCGGCGCCGACGCGAGAGGGGATTCTGCACCTCGTTGGCCACGCCAACGCGCTCGGCGTGATCGAGAACTTCAAGTATCGCTGGGTTCGAAACGTCTTTCGCTTCAACGAGCTCACGGTGCACGCGGTGATGACCCATCGCACCAAGGTCTTCAGCTGCAGCAAGGACGACCGCATACGCGACGCGCTCTCCGCGCTCACCGCCGCGGGGTTCTCGCGTGTACCGGTTTACGACAACGACCCGGAACGCATCGTCGGCGTTGTGCTGCTGAAAGACATCCTCAAGCACATGAAACTCAAGCACGACTCCTGGACGCTCAAACAGATCATGGTTGAGCCGATCTATGTGCCCGAAACCCGCACGGTCGACCGCATGCTACAGCAGTTTCGCAAGGCCGGTGTCAACATCGCGATCGTGCTCGACGAGTACGGCGGGCTTTCCGGCATCGTTACGCTCGAGGATGTGATAGAGGAAGTCCTCGGCGAGATCTACGACGAGCACGAGCCGAAGGAGGCGCCGAAAGTCGCGAGGATCGGCTCGAACATCTACCGCATCGCGGGCGACACCCCGTTACACGAGCTCGAGGACGCGCTCACGATCGAGCTACCGAAACTCGAGCGCGTCCAAACCCTCGCGGGGTTCTTGAACGCCTATACCGGCCGCATCCCGCAGAAAAGCGAAACAATTGAGACCGAACTCGGCGAGTTCACGATCGAGGAAGTCACCGGAACGCAGGTGGTAACGGTGCGCTTCGCTCGCCGCGAACAGTCCGAACACAACGCCGGCGGTCGCCCCTAAACGCTCCTGCCGAAGCACGCTCTGCGCCGGGCCTTCAGACAAGAGCATACAAAAAAATTTGCCGATCGCTGTAACCTTAGCGCGTGTTGTTGGTTTTATTGAGTGAATGGCCACGCGGCGTTGCCGAAGGCCTACAGCAGAGAGCCACCGCTCTCAACCATAGTATGTTCCCAGTGCAAGTGGGGCGTTTACCGTTTTTCGTTTTTTTGAGGTCACCCCTCAGGTTTTACCTCCTTTCCTGAGGGGTTTTTTATGCCCAAAGCCCTGTGCCGCCGTTTGAACTCTCCCGGGCCGCGATTAGAAACGCCGTAGAAGCTGTTAGTAGAAGCTGTCGGCGCGTTGCCAAGACCCAAGAGATGGCGGTATACTAAAGGAACAATGCTCGGAAAACTTCTCATCGCGTTCACCGTAATACCAATTGTCGAACTCTACCTTCTCATACAGATAGGTACGCGCATCGGGGCGTTCTCAACCGTGATACTGGTACTACTCACCGGCGTCGCCGGCGCTTTTCTCGCTAAGCTGCAGGGGTTGCACGTCTGGCTCACCATTCAGCGTGAGATGGCGCAACGCCGCTTTCCGGGCGACCACCTCATCGACGCTCTGCTGATCATGGCCGCAGGCGTCACTTTGGTCACGCCCGGCGTTCTTACCGACATCCTCGGGTTCTTGATCCTGATCCCGGTCACGCGCGCTCCGGTTCGCAACCTGGTAAAGGCAAAACTCCGCCGCATGATGGACTCGGGCGAGGTTCATATCACCGGCTTCATGCAGTAATCACCCG
>SLBH01000306.1 GCA_007126415.1 Spirochaetales bacterium | reverse complement strand
TCGGGTGTGAACGCTGTTCCGCCGAGCACGATGCGCCCTTCGTCCAACGCCTCGAGGCCAAAGATCGAGCGCAGAACTGTGCTGCGGCCTGAGCCGATCAGCCCGGCGATGCCGAGGATCTCGTTGCGCCGCACCGTGAAGCCGACATCGAAAATGCGTTCGGCGATCGTTAGACCTTCTACCTGTAGTAGTGCCTCCTGCGTAGCAGGCTGTTCTGAGTCGCTTGTCGAGTGCAGATACGCGTTCTCGTCCTCGTTCAGTGTACTGTTCTCGCCGACGATCAAGCTCGCGAGCGAGTTGTGGTCCACCTCGTTTCGCTCGACGGTGCAGATACTGTGACCGTCGCGCAAGACGGTCATGCGGTCGCATACCTCCAGCAGCTCATCGATACGGTGTGAGATATGGAGGATCGTGCAGCCTTGCTGCTTGCGTTCGCGTATAAGGCGATAGAACAGTTGTTCTTCGCGTTGTGATAGCGACGCGAAGGCCTCGTCGAGGATAATGATCTCGGCTCGCTCAACGTAGCTCGCCTTGATCATCAGGAGGATCTGCTGCAGTCCGATGCCGAGATCCGCGGCCTTACTGCGCGGGTCTATCGCGAGGCCCGCGGAGCGCAGGATATCCGACGCGGCGCGGTGCATCGCGGGCCAGTCCACGAGTGCACCTCCGCCGCGGCGCACGTACTCCGGCATAAATAGGTTCTCGGCCACCGTGGCTTCCTGCACGAGCTGCGGCTCCTGCGGCACGATCGCGACCCCGGCGCTGCGCGCTCCGATACGCGTGAGCCGCGCGTAGCCGTGTCCGTTGATACGAAACGTGCCGGCCGAGGGCCGAATGAGGCCGGCGACGATGCCCACCAGCGTGGTCTTCCCGGCGCCGTTCTTGCCGATGATGCCGTGCGTCTCGCCGCGGGTGATCTCCAATGTCACGTCCTGCAACGCCACGGTTCCGGGATAGATCTTTGAGATGCCGTTGAGGCTCAGGATGCTCTCGGCAGCGGTTGTGTTCTCGACTGTTTTGTCGGTAGTGTTACTCGGCACGAGGCGAATAATAGCAAAAAAGCGAGCGTACTCACAACAGCTTGAGACGGCTCTGCAATGGGCGGGATATAGTAACGGTATGAAACTCTTGGGCTTGTTTACGCGAAAGGGAAGGCTGCGCATCGCGCGCTATCGGCAGATCTTCCAGACCTTGGTTGCGCACGGGTTCGGCGAGATAGCCTACCAAACCGGGTTAGGGAAGGTGATGCGAATCCTCAGTCGGCCGTTTCGAACAAGACGGCAGGCGCGTGAGCGGGCACGAGTTGCCGGAGAGTCCAACACCTGGGTGCGGATTCGCCTCGCGGTCGAGGAGCTCGGCCCTTCGTTCATCAAGCTCGGGCAGATACTCAGCAACCGTCCGGACCTTGTACCGCGCGGGCTGCAACGCGAGCTCGAGAAACTGCAGCAGCGCGTGCCGCCGTTTGCAGCGCAAGAGGCGATCGCGCTCGTTGAGCGTGAGTTGGGGGCTCCGGTCGCGGAGCTGTTTCGCGAGTTTGAGGCGGAACCGATAGCGGCCGCCTCGATCGCGCAGATCCACCGCGCGGTTACTCCGGAAGGCGCGGTCGTCGCGGTTAAGGTTCAGCGGCCGAGGCTGCAGGAGATCGTAGAGGTTGATATCGGCATCCTACAGGAGCTCGCCGAACTCGTGGAGCGTCATGTTCCTGAAACCCGGGGCTTCGGCCCGCGCGCGATCGTCGCCGAGTTTGAGCGCGGGATGCTGCGCGAGCTCGACTTCCTGCGAGAGGCGGCCGCGATCGAGCGCTTCGCGGCGCAGTTCAGCGGTGAGTCGCGCATCAAGGTGCCGGAGGTGTATCGCGCACTCAGCGCGCGCCGCGTGCTCACGATGGAGTTCATCGACGCCGATCCGCTCTCGAGCTATCTGCAGAGCGATGAACCGCTCCGCGCCGACGGAGCCCGTATCGCCGAGTGGGGCGCCGAGCTCACGCTCCAGCAGATCTTTGTGCACGGGTTCTTTCATGGCGACCCTCATCCCGGGAACATCGTAGTGCTCGCCGACGGGCGTATCTGTTACCTTGATTTCGGGCTCACCGCGAGCTTGGTGCAGCGCGACCGTGAGGTCGTGAGCGATATCTTGATGAACATCATCACCCGAAACGAGCAGAAGGCCGCGCGGGCGGTGGTGCGCTTGGCCGGAAGCCGCGATTTCGAGATCGCTCAGAGCATCGAGCGCGAGATCGGCGAGCTGATCGACCGGTTTCAGAGCGCTAAGGCCGGCGACTTCTCGTTCACGATGCTGCTCGGTGAGCTGACCGAGATGCTGGTTGAGAAGGGCCTCGGGTTGCCGCCGGATCTGTTTCTGCTGGTGAAGGCGCTGATCACGATTGAAGGTGTTGCGACCGCGCTCGACCCGCAGTTCGATTTTGCGGCGCACCTCGAGCCGTTTGCGCGCGACCTCGTGCGCGAGAAGTACGATCCCAAACGCGCCGCAAAGCGCGTGGCCACTACCGCCGGCGACTACGCCGACCTGCTTCAGAGTTTCCCCGGAGACTACTACAAGCTGGTAGACACCGTAGCGGCCGGCCGGGTGCGCGTGCGACTCGACGACGAAACGATCGCCCCGCTGGGTCGCATCGTCGCGGCGGCGAGCTCAGCACTGGTGTTTGCGCTGGTGTTGGGGTCAATCATCATCGGCTCGGCGATCATCGTGCATTCGCGCGTGCCGCCGCTCTGGAACGAGGTGCCGGTGATCGGTATCGGCGGCTTCGTGATCGCCGGTTTGATTGGCCTGCGGTTGGTAATCCGGATTATGCGCACCGGCGGCATGTAGCGGCGGCCGAAGCGGACCGGTTCAATGTCTTGTTTCTCGGCCGCGAAGCTTTGGAATCCGAATGATCCGGACAGAAACATTTCGGATGCTCTATAAATAACCGCCAAATAGGGATTTACAGCGACGCGGCTTGGAAATCCTCATGAATTGCATTATATTTACCGATGAGAGGATAACCATCATCTATGGGTTACTGGAGGAGTAGGTTGTATGCGTAATTCACAGGCTATCGGTCGGTCGACTGTCGCAATCCCGGATGAGGTGCGCAGACGTTTGGTAGAGGGTGGTGTCAGACAGGCGTTCGAGCGCCGGCCGGTTGGGGAGCAACGGCGCAGTCTTCAGTGGATCCGGAAAGCCGGTGACGAAGCGAC
>SLBH01000038.1 GCA_007126415.1 Spirochaetales bacterium | reverse complement strand
CTGCCGCCCGAGCCGGTGTTCCAACAAGGTATTCGGCGCGCGCCGAACCGGGGTCTGGTGTTAAACAGCGCGCAGGTTGAGCAGGCGCTGCGTAACGCGCTGCGCTACGTGCCGCCCGAGCTGCACGAGACCGTGGCGCCGGAGTTTCTGCGTGAGCTCAAGACGCGCGGGCGTATCTACGGCTACCGTTTCCGTCCGGAAGGCTGCATCTACGGGAAGCCGCTCGATCAGTACCGCGGAAACTGCGTTGAAGGGAAGGCGTTTCAGGTGATGATCGACAACAACCTCGATTTCGAGGTTGCTCTGTATCCGTACGAGCTCGTAACTTACGGCGAGACCGGACAGGTCTGCCAAAACTGGATGCAGTACCGGCTCATCAAGCGTTATCTCGAGGAGCTGACTGAGGAGCAGACGCTCGTGGTGATGTCGGGGCACCCGCTTGGGCTGTTTCGAAGCCGCCCCGATGCTCCGCGCGTTATCCTCACTAACGGGTTGCTGGTGGGGCTCTACGACAACCTCGAGGACTGGGAAACGGCAGCCGAGATGGGAGTCTCTAACTACGGCCAGATGACCGCCGGCGGATGGATGTACATCGGTCCGCAAGGCATTGTGCACGGAACGTACAGCACTATTGTTAATGCCGGTCGCATGAAGTTCAACCTGGCCTCCGACGCCAACCTCGCAGGCATCCTGTTTGTTTCCTCCGGGCTCGGCGGTATGAGCGGCGCGCAGCCGAAAGCTGCCGAGATCGCCGGCGGCGTCGCGATCGTGGCGGAGGTCGACGGCTCGCGCATCGAGACACGCCACAAGCAGGGTTGGGTGAGCATGGTAACCGCCGACCCCGCCGAGGCCGTACGGGCAGCCGAAGAGCATATTGCCTCCAAACAGCCGATCTCGATCGCGTTTCACGGCAATATCGTGGACCTGCTCGAGTACTGCGTAGAGCACAACGTGGAGGTCCCACTGCTCTCGGATCAAACCTCGTGCCACAACGCTTACCAAGGGGGGTACTGCCCCCAAGGAGTGACGTTCGAGGAGCGAACTCGGCTACTGGACGCCGACCGAGCCGAGTACCGGCGCTTGGTGGACCGCAGTTTGCGTCGTCACTTCGAGCTCATTCAGGCCTTGGAGGCGCGCGGAACCTTCTTTTTCGACTACGGCAACTCCTTTATGAAGGCGGTCTATGATGCCGGTGTTACCGAGATTGCCCGCGAGGGTGATCCTAAGAACGGCTTCATCTTCCCGTCGTACGTGGAGTCGATCATGGGGCCGATGCTGTTCGACCTCGGCTACGGCCCGTTTCGGTGGGTCTGCCTCTCGGGTAAGCCCGAGGATCTCGCCGCAACCGACAAGGCCGCGATGGACTGCATAGACCCCGATCGCCGCGGGCAGGACCGTGACAACTACAACTGGATTCGCGACGCCGAGAAGAACGCACTGGTGGTCGGGACGCAGGCACGCATCCTGTATCAAGACGCGATCGGGCGCACGCGTATCGCGCTGCGCTTCAACGAGCTCGTGCGGGAGGGCAAAATCGGTCCGGTAATGCTGGGGCGCGACCACCACGACACCGGCGGCACCGACAGCCCGTTCCGCGAAACCGCCAACATCAAGGACGGGAGCAACGTTTGCGCCGAGATGGCGACGCACTGCTTCGCCGGGAACGCTGCGCGCGGTATGAGCCTGGTGGCGCTGCACAACGGCGGAGGGGTCGGGATCGGCAAAGCGGTCAACGGCGGGTTCGGGATGGTGCTCGACGGCACCGCACGCGTCGACGAGATTCTGAAAAGTTCGATGCCGTGGGACGTGATGAGCGGGGTGGCACGGCGCGCCTGGGCGCAAAACCAAGGCTCGGTCGAGACCTGCGCCGAGTACAACCGCGACAATAGCAAAACCGACCATATCACCTTGCCATATCGCGCCGACGACGAGCTGCTCCGCCGCGTGCTGGGGCAGTGAGCACGTACTGAAGGGAGAAGAGTAACCCATGACGAAGCTGATCTACAACGCAAAGATCTACACACCCCAGGATGAGGGCGAGCCGCGCCGTGGCGCGGCGGCATCTGAACTTATGGTGCTGGACCCGGGCGCGATGCTGATTCACGACGGCGTGGTTGTAGCGCTCGGCTCAGACCCCGACGCGCTTGCGGCCGAGCGAGGGGCGGGCGGGGGAGCGGAGTCGGAGACGCCGATCGTTACGAAGATCGATATGAAGATCGATATGCAGGGCCGCTGCGTGATCCCGGGCTTCGTGGACCCGCACACGCATCTCTGCTTTGCCGCCACGCGCGAGAACGAGTTTCGCATGCGCCTCGGCGGCGCCGATTACATGGAGATTCACCGCGCCGGCGGCGGCATCATGAGTAGCGTACGTTCACTGCGGGAAACCGCGCTCGAGCCGTTGCTCGCGCGGACGCTCGCGGGCCTCGAGCGTTCACTTTCGTTCGGCGTTACCACGGTTGAGGTCAAAACCGGGTACGGACTCGAGACTCAAGCCGAGCTGCGGCAGCTCGAGGCGATTCGGCTTGCGGCCGAGCAGGTGGTGCAGGATGTGGTTCCCACCTTTCTCGGGGCGCACTCTATCCCGGTGGAGTATCGCGAGCGGCGCGAGGAGTTCGTGCAGTTGGTGATCGAGGAGATGCTGCCGGCCGCCGCCGAGACCGGTGTTCCTCGGTACTGCGACATTTTCACCGAGGAAAGCGTGTTCACCGTGTCCGAGAGCGAGCGCATTCTCACACGCGCGCGCGAGTTCGGGATGGAGCTCAAGGCGCACGTAGACGAGATCGTGAACCTCGGCGGCGCCGAGATGGCGGCGCGGCTGGGGTGTGTCTCGGCCGAGCATTTAATCGCGTCCGACGACGACGGGCTCGCGGCGATGGCCGAGGCCGGTACCATCGCGGTAGTGCTGCCCGGCACCTCGTTCAGCCTGAAAAAGCCGTACGCGCGCGCACCGCGGATGATTGAGCTCGGCGTACCGGTGGCGCTCGCAACCGACTGTAACCCCGGCTCGTGCTACACCGAGTCGATGCCGTTTATCGTGACGCTGGCGGTGATGCAGGCGGGCCTCTCGATCGAGCAGGCCTTGACCGCGGTCACCCTCAACGCGGCGCACGCTATCGGGGCCGCCGAGCGGGCCGGGAGCTTGGAGCCCGGTAAGTACGCCGATTTCGTGGTACTCGAGGGCGAGTCACCGGCGGTTATCCCGTACCATCTTGCCGTGAACCCGGTGCGTGAAGTCTACAAGCGCGGCGAGCTGGTGCACCGTGCCTAATCATAAGCGCGTTTGAAACGAACCGGCAGAGACCGCCTGTCGCAAAGGAGCCTCCCCGGTGAGCACAAACGAGATGAGTTCAGAGCGAACTGCCTCCGACATTGAAACGATCGGTAGCGTGAGCGAGAACCTGCTCGATCGGGCGGCGCGAGTTCGCACTGTGCTTCAGTGGGCAGGGCCATCACGCCGACCGGTGACTGCTCCACGCGTTCGTAACTCCCCGGTACTACCGCTGTGCGCGCGCCGGAGCCAGCACGGCATGGTCTGCTACTGCTACCTGCTACTTCTACCAGCTACCGCAGGAACTTCTTAAGCAAGGGCAGGCGACCAACTCAGTCTTGTAGCGCTCGTACTTTCGCCTCGAGGATAAGCTCGTCTGAGATCGGCGTTGGGTGTTCGTGGTCCTGGGGGGCATTGTTCGGCTGAAACGCGAACAGCACCAAGCTAAACTCGCCGGGCTCGCGCGGCGTTACGCGGAACCAGATGAAACGCACCTTGTCGTGCCGGAAGGCGGCGCCTTCCGGCGGACCAAACTCTATCGTTCGATGGTCGTTCCGCCGTTTTGAACGCATCAAGATCAACTCCGACGGGATCTCCTCTATGGGGTACCACCGGCGCGCGCGAACATCGAGCCACTCCAGCTCGAAGCTGAGCGGAACCGAGTGGCCGAAGTAGCGAATACCGTCCAAGGTGTGTTCCGATGAGGCGAACAACGGCAGCACGTAGGATTGATCCTGATCCCACACGAGCTCTAACTGTGTCCCGCCGGCGCGCGCGGCGTCCTCCTCCGGCGCTTCGTCGGGCACCTCCATATCGGGCCGCTCCGGCCTAGAACGACTATCCTCGGGACGCCGCTGCAGGCCCTCAAACGCACCCATCTCAACCTCACCCGGTACACCCCAGACCAGGTCGACGAGCTGCTCGCTATTTTGCTCCTTGGTGCTTGGAGACCCGGAGCCCGCGGCGCTGTCATCGTCCGCGGGGAGCGTCGGAGGACTAAGTGCCGACAGGAATACGAGTAGCAACGTGAGCATTACAATTAGCCTAGTACGCATTACGTCTCTCTCCTCTCCACCGTGCCGCGACCAATACGCCGACACCGAGGATGATCAACAGCATAGCGGTCCACTGAAACGGCGAGAGCCCACCCTCAGGCGGCCGGTGCAAGCGTAAGAACTCCATCAAGAACCGATACCCACCGAACAACATCAGGAATGCGGCGGTAGTTGTGCCCACGTAACGCGCATTGCGAGAGAGTGATCGAAGCGGCACGAAGATCGCGATCGCGGCGAGCGACGCGTACAGCTGCGTGGGGTGGCGCGGCGTGGTTCCGATGATCTCGGCCAGGATCACCGCCCACGGCAGCTCGCTTGGTTGTCCGGCGCAACAGCCGTTGAGGAAGCACCCAATCCGGCCGATCGCGTAGCCGATACAAACGTAGGGCAGAGCCATGTCGAGAAGCTCGCGCAAGCCTATCCGCTGCACGCGAGTAAACACACCCACGCCGAGTAACGCGCCGGCGAGACCGCCGTGAAAGATCAGCCCGCCTTCCCAGAGCCGCAGGATGCGCGCCGGATTTCCCGCGTACAGCTCCCATTGGAACACAGTATAGGAAGCCCGAGCGCCGAGGATGCTGCAGAGTATCGCCACAGCAATCACGGCCCCCAGCCGGCCGCGCGTGAAGAGCGGCGTTCGGGTGTCTTTCAGATAGCGCGGGTAGGCCCTGAAGAGGATAAGCCAAACCGTAGTCGAGACTCCGAGCAACACAAACACTGCGTAGAGAATCGGGCGCATGCTTGAAGCGTACCTCGAGCTTTTGGTTACCGTCAAAGGTTTCTTAGTGACACGAGTTTTGTGGGTGAACGAGGTTGGAGCTTGAATCCAGGTCTCGTCCCGGCTGCGGCGGCGGCAGTTCTTTTTGTGTGTATTGCGCTTTCCAAGCGGCACCCCTCACAAGTATCTTGTGACCTGGCCATGCAAAGAGCTTTTCACCGCGTGTTGTGGTGGGCTATGTGCGAGTACAAACGAAGCTCATCGTGACTCGCGAAGATCTGCCCTCAGAATTCAGGAGGACGTCTAATGCCGTTTGGTAGATTGCGGAGCGGGCATCACCGGTTGCTCCGCGCCGTACTCTCGCTTCTCATCTTTGTGACGCCGGGGCTATCGGTCTCGGGTCTCGGCACGCCGGGGCCTGATCGAGCCGAAGCGCGGGCGGCTCGAGCCGGGAGTGTTTGTGAGCGCCGGGCGAGGCGAGGAAGAGCGGGTTCTGCCTGACGGCGAGGTGTATCGGCGCTACCCCGAGACGCAGCTGCGCGGCAGCCTCAACCTGGATTATCGCTTAAGCGACGTATGGAGTATCGCCGGCTCGAGCTCCGTCTCTTCCACCCAGGTGGCCGAAGACTGGAACTCCACCCACCGAGCGCCGGACTCAACCCTGTATCTAGTTCAGGATGTGAGCGTTAGTGCCGACGCGCGTCGCTTCGTGAGTTTCTTTCAAGCGGGGCCAATGGCCCGCCTGCGTTACCGACACGGCTTTCCATTGGGTAGGAGCAATCGTTTCGATTCGGTCCGCATCCGTGCCGGGTACAGCCGTGCCCTGGCCGAGCGCCACAAACTCGAGGCGCCGGCTTGCGGGTATACCTCGCTCGCGTCGCGGTGCCCCCGCTCGGCATGAGCTTCTAGGGCAGGCCATCGACGTGTGCAGAGCCTAAAGCACGGCGGCACCTATCGAGAATCCCGATCGCCATAGCGCGCGGGGTACGGCTCTGAGCTGAGCTTACGGCGCCGGACTTGAGACGCGGTTCTTGCCCTCCAACTGCGCGAGGAGGTAGCTCAGGTAGAGACTCTGCTTGTCCTTCTCGAATATACGTACGCTTATGACGTATTTCATTACACGCTTACGCGTTTAGACATTCGATTCGTGGAACCGGGTTCCGGTACGGTTGTTGCGAGTGCCGGTACCTCCGGGTCTTCATTGCGCAGCTACGACCGTGTCACCCGTGTTGTCGTCGCTGAGGCGCTTCGTGATCTGCAGCGTCTGAACCTCCGGAGCCCCTGCTCCGGTGAAGCGTGGGAGCGCATCGAGGTGATGCATATCAGACTGCTGAGCTACTGGGTACTACCGGCGAGAAGGCTCGCTCCCCAACCGCTCCGGCTATGCCGGCGCACCCGACGAACCCGAGTGAGAGGAGATGCGCCGGCGTGTGGCTCATGTTACTAGTGCTCGTCATGTCCGCCGGTTTGAGCCTCGATCGCAACATTCTCGTCCTCAACTGCATCTTCGTACACCACCGCGGTAATCATCCCGCCTCCGGCGTGCTGCAGTTCATGGCAGTGAAATAGCCATACGCCGGGATTGTCGGCGATGAACTCTATATCATAGGTTTCACCCGGCAGGAGCGGTAGGGTATTGCGGGTAAGCTGCGCCGGTTCGGGGACCGGATTGCCGTCGGTAGCCACAACGCGGAACTGGTGGCCGTGCAGGTGCATAGGGTGAAACGTTGAGGAGCCGGCGTTGATCATACGCACGCGTACGCGATCGCCCTCCCGGACCGACAAAAACTCGGTATCAGGGTAGATTGCGCCGTTGATGGGGTAGATACCGTCGCGGATGCGCTCGGTAAGTACCATGGTGTAGTCCAGATCAGGTTCGTCGAACTCGCGCGGTTCAACCACAAATGCGCCTGCGAGCCCCATATCCATCTGTTCGGCTTCATCGCCGTGGTGCGAGCCGTGGGTGTGATAGAAACGGGTTCCGGCCGGATAAGCATCGAACTCGTACACGAAGGTTTCACCGGGCTCTATGGGGTCTTGGGTGTACCCCGGTACGCCGTCCATCTCGTTTGGAAGATCGACTCCGTGCCAGTGCACCGTGGTTGCGACCGGCAGTTCGTTGGTGAATATGATCCGAACCGTCTCGCCTTCGGTGACGCGTATTTCGGGCCCGGGCAGCTGACCGTTGTAGCCCCAGCTTTCGATGATCTCGCCGTTGCCGTAATCCCATCGCACCGGTTCGGCGGTGAGTTCAAACTCTTTCCCCCCGTCGGCATCGAGTTCGTAGGGCAACTGTGACATCGCGTCGGCACGGCTGCGAACGGGTAGGTCGCTTGTATCCTCAACCCCGTATTCAGCGGCCACCTGTTCAACGTCGTCCTGGGTCACTACGAGCGTGCCGTTCTGATCGTAGTGTCCGACGCCGCAATACACCGAGCAGAAGAACTCGAACTCACCCTCTTGGTCGGCGACAAACTGTACTACAGTTCGCTCGCCACCCGGCAGACGTCGATCAACGCCGAACTCGTTTATCGCAAACCCGTGGGCGAAATCGTCTTCGTTCTCAATTTCCAGCGTGACCAGCGCACCGTAGGGTACTACAATGGTATCCGGATCCCATTGCCAGCGGTTCTTGACCACCCGCATCTCGAGTTCAAACTGTGCGTCGGCGTCATCGGCGATGCGGCCGGCCATAATGACCTGCGCCGAACCGTACGCAACGAAAAGTAATCCAAGACCGATATACAGTCCGAATAACGTCCTCAGTACGATATGCTTTCTCACGGCAACCCCCGTCATCACGAATCATAGCAAAAGAACGGCTAAATGTCAGTATTTTTGTAAGCTTTGCGCGGCAGTACGAGTTTACGAGTTTTTGAAATTGTGTCGTCGGAGGGTGCATGCTATAATCACCCGGCATGAACCGGAAGCTGATTCTTGGGCTCGCGGTGGCGCTGCCGCTACTGCCGATTGTTGAGTGGGTTGTAAGCGGCGTGCGCGACATAGGCGCAATCGGCGTTTCTCAAGCGCCGCTCAGTTTGCTCGTCTTGTACTACCCTGCGCGCGTACTGGGGTTGGTTGGGTTCGTGCTCATGTTCTATCAGTTTCTGCTTTCAGCCAGGCTTCCGGCCTTGCAGAAGGTGTTCAAGCAACCGAACCTTCTCAAGACGCATCGGTCGCTCGGCAAGCTCGGCTTTGTGCTGATCGCGCTGCATGGGGTAATGATGCTTGCGAGCGACGGTGTGGAGTACGGTCGAATCGCGTTTACGACTGAGAAGCTCCTCGGCATCGGCGCGTTGTTTCTGCTGGTAATTGCGGTGGTCGCGGCTTGGTGGATGAAGCCGCTGCAGTTTAGCATGAAGACCTGGAAGCGGTTCCATATCCTCGCCTACGTGGTGTTTCCGCTTGCGTTTTTCCACGCCATCACGATAGGTACCGTGGCTGCGGCGTGGTCGCCGACTCGGGTGCTTTTTATCCTGTTCTTTGCGGGTTATCTCTACGTGCTCGGGCGGAAGCTTATCGCGGTCTCTCGTGGTTACTCATCGCCGGGCGGTTCCAAGACCCCGGCTCAAACAGCCACTTCTCAGACCGAAGGTAGTGCCGGGTGAGCGGTACCGGCTCCGGCTAGTGTTCTGTCCCAAGTCGTATCGTGCTCAGCGTTGTATCTCTGGAAAGGCCGTTACCCCAAGCCGATCGAACGCCACTACTGACTCGCGGCGCGCGGGCTCGCGAGCCTTTCTCCACCTCGAGAGTCTCCGGCGAACGGCAAACGGCATCTCGGCGAGGATCGGCAGCGCGGCGGTCTTAAGCGCAGTCATTGCAATTGCGGCATGCGGCATTATTGCGGGATACGGGGGCATGCTTAGCGCTGAGGTTGTGCAGGAGAACGTAACGGTTGGTGTCGTCGGCGTCTGGGTATACCCAAAGCGTCTCGATATTGACCGTTGGGAATCCAGTACGGAGCTTGAACTGGGGATCATGCCCGCAACCCCGCGGGAATTCCGATCCCATCTTTCGCTCTGCGCAGCGACAGAAGACACACGGCCGGATTATACGGTGAGGACGGCATCGGAGCGGCCCTCCTGCGCGCTATTCTGCCGCTCGGAAGGGCGGGCCACAAACTCTAACGGCGGTTTGGAGTCCTCGGGCTCAGCGAGGGGGAAGTTCTTGGAGCGAAGCAGATACGTCGCGAGTGTGACGGTTGAGGGTTTGAGCTTCAGGCCTCGCGTGCCGGAGCGTGCCATGAGAAAGATCTCTGCGAGGTAGCCCGCGTGCCAATGCACCCGCGAGAGATACTTCCGATCTTGGTACATCATGACCGTGAGGCCGAACGCGTCGGCGTGCCGCAGCGCCTCATTCTGTGCGACCGAGGCGACTACCAGCGTCTCGGAGGGATCGGTGAGCGCAAGGCGTCCCGGCAGCACGAAGCCGGTGTCAAGCAAAGCGCATCGGTAGCCGTCGTCCTCGAAAGCCTGCATGAGGTTCCGCAGCATCGTGGGCTGCGCCGTAGCAAGAAAGGCAAAGCCGTGGAGCGCCGGGGAAATCGTGTGCTCTCCGTAATCGGGGCGAAGCTCTCGGCATAGTTCTCGCAGTTGGTTGGTTATCCGGGAACCGCTCATCAAGTCTTGCTCCTCGCATAGAAATAGTGACCTCAAGAGAGACGAGGAGTTATTGAGCGCATAAATCGCATAGGGAAACTAAACGATTCACACATCGCTCCGGTTCAGTGGTTACCGCACTAACCGAGACGGCTTTGGCACCTTGCCGGGTGGCAGGTTGCCGGGCGTTCAACGGGCCGTTCCCTAACGCCTCTCTTGATGGTAACCGAAACCTAGCATAGGCTACAACAAGTGTCAAGAGCCATAAGAGCGAGTTTAATACTATACTTATTTACACCAAATACTTTAAAAGTATATCACAGTAAGTAACCGCGTGCTGCTCGGGCTGACGCAAGACGTGCTTAACAAGAAGTTGGGCAATTTCTCGCGGCAGAAGATATCGAACGGCGTGTACTCGCCCATACTCACCGACAACTCGCGACGCTCCGCCTTCCTCCACGCTGTGTTTGCGAGTGCTGCCGTCGAGATGAAAGCGACCGAGATACTCGTTCGGTAGATTTCCCATGGACAGATCGCCGTCGTGAAAGCGAAGGAGCTTCCCTCAGTTTATGCCGATACCTTACGCGGTGTACCGGTTGTCCCGGTCGCCGGTGCGTTCGGTCACAAGTGCGTACTCGCTTTCGTGGTTCCCGAGGAACTCCATGTCTCAGGGGTGTTCAAGTTCTTCGATATCCGGCTAGGCGGTATAGGAGCCGACGTCTACGTCGATCGCGTTTGCGGTCGGAGCTGCGCACGCGCCGATAAGTTCGATTAACAACGTAACCGCGACGGACTCGGTATGCCGCTAAGCGCGTGCAGTCTTGGTGCGTTTCGTCATGACACCCTCCGATGCGTGATCCCGCGGATAGAAGTTACGAAGCTGTATGCAGCGTCAATGCGCACCGGATGGTGGGTCTCGGTTGAAAATCATGACTGTGTGGGTTAGGTTGAAGTTTGTTATTACTATGGATAAATGGGAGGTAATCAATGAACGGTAGACACTGGGTGAGGCTCTTGGTTCTCACGGGAGGGGTACTGGCTGCTGCGCTGGTAATCTCGGGTTGTGATAACCTGCTCGGAGACGACGTCAACGGCGTTACGAGCGAAACAGACAGCCTGCAAGTCGACACCGCCGCGGCTACTCCGCCCGAGGAGGAACATGACGACTGGCCGGACGCTTACGCCGTTGTGGGATTGATGGAAGGGGACTCCCCGATGTTCGAGAAAGTGCTCACCGTGGTGTTCATTCTCGAAGAAGAGGACATCGATGACGACTTGGAGGGCACCTACACGGTTGAGAACCTTACTGCGGAACCTGATTCCACGTTCGTCGGCGCTTCGCTGCAACACCCGTTTTTCGATGACGACGACCAGCCACTGGCGGACGGGCAGGTCGAGGTTAATATCGATTTCGGGAATGCGAGCGGCGATGATTCCGTCGCTACGGGGAAGATCGAAGGCACGATAACATTCGAAGGCAATCAGAGCGGCAACGAGCTGGAGCTCGCGTTTGCCCACGACGGCGAGTATGAAGATCTCGATGAGCTTTTTGACGAATAGCGTAGACCCGCGTTTTGCGGCGCCGGGGCGCGCCGTTGTCGCGGATACGCGGGCAACGAGGCGGTCAAAGCGCTGGAGCTCGACACGTCGTCCGTAGCCTCGATTAGCTGCGCTTTGCCTTGGGTAGCGATCGTTATCGGTCGTGGGTTGGGTTGTGGATGTTGAGTTGCGGGCGAGAGTGCGAGATCCACCGACGCTTTCCGCTTTCTCAGTCTTCGGGCATAACCCATTAGCCGACGACATGAGGTATCGTGGGCGAAGCAGCTGTTCACCTGTGCCCATAACTCCCTCGGTCCGATGGTGTCTTAGCATCAAGCGGCACCCCGGCCGTCGCGCGGGTGTGCGGGAGGCTGATCGCGGCGGAGACGCCATACGAAAAAAAGCGCCACCATGAGAAGGAGCGCGATCACACGGAAGTAGGCCTGGTAGACACCCACTCCGATATACCGTTGCCCAAAAAGCTGCAGGAGCGTGCCCCCGATTACGGTGCCTGCCAGGCCGGAGACCGCGCTTCCGATTAGCTCAACGAGAAGGGAGACGTGCATACGGTGCTCGGCGCGGTTCGAGGATATGAGGTGATGCTGCAGCCCGACAATGATTCCCGCGCGTGCAACTCCGCTGGTGAAGAAGGCTGCCCCCACGAGCGGGAAGATGAACGTAGCCGGGCCGAACGCCCAGAACAGCGCGACCCCCACGAGCGCCGCCGCGTACCCAAACACCAGCCGATCGGGGTCTGTTCGTTGTGTTATCTTCTGGTTAACCATGCCG
>SLBH01000297.1 GCA_007126415.1 Spirochaetales bacterium | reverse complement strand
GCTCGCGCGCTCGGACGAGCTCTGGCGCGAACGTACGGCGGTTCTCGCGACCTTGGCTTTTGTGCGGGCCGGGGTCTTTGGCCCTACGCTGGAGTTAGCAGAGTATCAGCTGCAGCACCCGCACGATCTAATGCAGAAGGCGGTGGGCTGGATGCTGCGGGAAGTAGGCAAACGCGACCGCGAGGTGGAGCGCCGCTTCCTGCTGCGTCTGTATCGCACCATGCCCCGAACTATGCTGCGCTACGCGATCGAGCACTTCCCCGAGGCTGAGCGGAGGCGATTTCTCGACGGTTCGGCCGGTGAGTAGCCGCATTACCGGTTGTGGTGCCCCGGATCTGCCCTGGGCTACTGAACGCGGGATGCTGCTTCGCGTGAGACCTGCAGCATCCCGATCTCAACGCTGTTTCAATCAATTGACGGCTAATCGCGCCTCTTTACCTGATTTCCGAGGTTGCGTGAACCTCGCCGCACGCGATACGCGGACCTGCGCCCCCGATCGGTTGGGTGTAGTGGTCGTCGGGATTGGCGTGAATCACGAAGGCCGCGCCGGTGTCGTCGAGCATGCGAGCGCCGACCGAACCGTCGAGCGAAGCGTAGTTGGTGAAGAGTTCGGCATTCACGTTTCCGTTCTCGTCGACATAGATGTTGGGGAAGTCGCCGGCGTCTGGACCGCTCGGGCGCATGAGGCCATGCTCCATGCCGTCCGGGTTGAGGTGTCCGCCTGAGGCCATAAACCCCTCGCCTGGGTCGCTGCAGTCACCATGGGTGTGAATGTGGATAGCATGGAACCCCGCTTCGTCTGCAAGGCCCTCGAGGTGTAGACGCACCAGAACTCCGTGCGGCCCCTGTTCCACGTTCGCCGTTCCAAGGGTCTGCCCTGAGGTGTTGATGAACTCGGCTGTAGCGCTAGGGTTGTTTGCATAGGCCGAGACTACCATATACGTGAGCAACCCGATACCAAGCACCAGTTTGAACAAAGACTTTCTCAACATACATCCTCCTGTGAGTGAAGTTACCGAACGTTACTAATGCAAACCAAATCAGTCAACAACATGCAATGATTGTGGCAAAAAAATACAACTAACGGGTGACTGATGAGTTTAGTCTCCGGCTGTGAGAATTGGGCAGACCACCGCGAGCCGCGCCCGAGCCGCGCCCGAACAGCACTTGAGCCGACGTCGCAGCCGAAGCGGCGTGCAGCCGGAGCGGCGCTTGCTCGAGCGCGACGCGGCGGGTATAGTGCGGGTTACATGATGCAACCTGCTGAGCGCAAGATACTGAAGCTAACTTCGGGCTCGCATTTTCTCGTGCACCTCTTTGAAGGTGCCATCCCGCCGCTGATCCCGATCTTGGTGGTAACGTTCGAGACGAACTACTTCACGATGGGGCTTATCGTCACGGTGTTCTCGTACTTGTTTGGGTTTGGAGCCTTACCGACGGGCTTCTTGGCCGGCAGGATCGGCCCTCGGCGTCTGGTAACTGTGTATTTGCTCGGCGCGGGAGTAGCCTCGGTTGCGGTGTTTGGGGTGAACTCGTTGCCGGCCTACGGCGTGCTGATGGGGCTCGTGGGGTTGGCGGCGAGCACCTATCATCCGTCCGCCAACACCCTGATTAGTTACGCCGTTCGGCGCAAGGGCAACGCGTTCGGCGTTCACGGCATTACCGGAAGCCTCGGGACCGCGGCGGTGCCGGTGCTTACCGCCGGAATTGCATCGCAGCTGGGCTGGCAGGCGCCGCACGTGCTGTACGGCGCGCTCGGGATTGCACTGGCGTTGTACTCGCTGCGTGTGCCGGAATATCGAAGCGCGATCCCGGAAGCCCAACCCCCGGCGGACATAAATGCCGTTAGCACCGGGCGAAGTGTTGCGGCGTTTGTGGTGTTGATCGTTTCCGCGGCAGCACTGGGGCTTGCCTATCGTGGGGTAATCACCTTCCTCCCTAGCTACATGGGAGAGCAGGTACGCTTCGCGTTTCTGGGAGACGACGCGGTCACGATCGGCGGCTTTGTCGCGACGGTGGCGCTTCTCTCAGGCGCCCTGGGGCAGTACATTTCCGGCAAGCTGGTGGACCGCTACTCGGCCGAGTGGCTCTACTTGATTGCGATCTCGGTGGCCGGGGTGTTCGTGTTGCTGATGTCGCAGACAACCGGGGTGCTCCTGATAGCGGTCACGGTGGTGTTTGCGCTGTTTAACTTCTCCACCCAGCCGATGCAAAACTACTTGCTCGCGCAGTACGTTCCGTCGCGTATGCAGGCGGCCGGGTTCGGTATCCATTTTTTCATGGTGTTCGGCGTCGGCTCGGCGGCGGCCGCGATCGCGGGCTTCATCGCCGATCGCTTGGGTCTGGCGGCTGTGTTCTACGCGATGACGGCGTGCTTCATGGTGGGAGCCGTGATGGCGATGTACCTGGTTGTATCGGCTCGCCGGAGTGCGCTACCATAACGTGTAATGGCTAAGCGAGATGAAACCCGCGACCGCAAAGCGATCGTTCAGGCGTTCCGGCGCCGCAAGCGCGCGGCAACGGTCGCGGATATAGTGGCCGAGACCGGCCTACCTACCAATAGTATCGAGACGGTCATCAACGACATCGTCTGGGAGTTTCGCGGTCACCTCAAGGTAACCGAGAGCGGAGAGATTCTCTATTACTTCCCAAGCGGGATGCAGAGCCGCATCACCGGATTCCGGGCACGCGCGCGGCGTGTGCTCGAGCGCGTGAAGAGCGGGCTCGCACGCGCGGGGAAGGTCGCGTTCAAGGTCTGGACGATGGTGATGCTGATCGGTTACTTCGTCCTGTTTGTGGTGTTGCTGCTCGCTGCCGCGCTCGGAGGCTTTGCGCTCGCGGCGAAAAGCGGAGGAGGCGGCGGTGGCGGCGGCCGCCGAGGCGGCTTTCTGCCGATCTTCTTAATGTCGCGCCTGATGAACACGCTGTTTTTTCTCTGGATGTATAGCGATCTTGAGCGCGCGCACTCCCGATCGCAGCGGCGTGCCGGCTACCGCGACCCGTGGGGAATGGGCGGAGGCATGGGCGGCATGCGCCTCCCACAGCGCGACCCCAACCGCGCCGAGCGGCGGCTTTACCACTCGATCTTTGCGTTTGTATTCGGCGATCCTGAACCCGAGGGGCCGTGGCATGAGCGCGAGCGCTCCGAGGTTCTCAGCTACCTGCGCGCCAACGACGGTGTAATTACGCTCGAGGAACTTATGGCGCTCACCGGCAAAGGCCCCG
>SLBH01000322.1 GCA_007126415.1 Spirochaetales bacterium | reverse complement strand
TTGTGTGGGTGATAGGGCGGTCGCCGGAACTGCTCGAAGCGGTAATCACGCAGTTCGAGCAGGTCTACGAGCTGGTGCGTGAAACTGCCGGCGATGCCGGTGCGGCGATGCCGCAGTTTGAAGAAGGCGAGTTTGAGTCGATGTTCCTGCAAGCGGTGCAGGTGCTACTGCGGACTTACGTGTTTGCGTTCACGGTGCTGCTGCTGGCGAACTGGTTTATCGGCAACGCATTCGCCGGAACCTGGCTGCGCAACCCGAGAGCGTTGCACCGCTTCGAGGTGCCGAACCGGTTGCTGTGGCCGAGTCTTTTGGCTTGGGCCGGCGCGCTTGCAACCCGCTTTGTGGGCCTCGGCGCGGCGGAGTACGTGGTCTGGAACTTCGGGTTGATCTGCGTGATGCTGTACGCGGTGCAAGGCTTGAGCATCATGAGATTCTTGTTCGACCGCTACGGGTTTGGGCGCGTCTCTCGCGCGGTCATTCTCGGCGGAATGATACTGATGCTGTTCATGCAGGGACTCAACGTTGTCCTCGTGATCGGCATCGCATTACTCGGCGTTTCCGAGAACTGGGTGGAGTTCAATCGTTTCGAAAGGAGTGGAGAGAACCTATGAAGGTGATCCTAAAACAAGACGTATTAAATCTTGGCGAAGAAGGCGACATTTGCGATGTAGCCCGCGGGTACGCACGCAACTACCTTGTGCCGCAAGGCTACGCCATGCTGTACAACCGGTCGAACATTATGCGCATCGAGGCGCGCCGCGCCGCTATTGAGCAGCGTAAGGAAGAGAAGCGCAAGGCCGCGCTGGAGATCAGCGAGCGGTTGGGCGAGGAAGAACTGGTGTTCACGATGAACGCCGGAGACAACGGCAAGTTGTTCGGCGCAGTCACCGCGCAGATGATCGTCGAAGAACTAGCTAAGCGCGATGTTGTGGTCGAGCGCAGAAAGGTCGACGTGCCTGAAGGCACGATCAAATCGGTCGGCACCTACAAAGTCGGCGTGAAGCTGTACGGCGACAAGGATGCGGAGGTTGTGGTACGGGTTTCGGCCGCCAACGCGCCGCAACGCGCCGCCGAGCCTCAACCGGCGCCCGAGGCGGCGGGCAGCGAGCCCAATGCACAACCCGAGGCAGCGGGCAGCGAGCCGGAGCAAGCCGGTGGCGTGGACGGCGGCGCGGCGGAAGCGGCAGCAGGTGAGATCAACGGCGGCGCGGGCGCCGCCGGTGCTGAGGCTGCCGAGACGGAAGCGGAAGCACGAGAGGAAGAGCGTGCGGACGACGAGGACCGCTCCTAAGCGCGGCGCGCCGGCAAAGAGCATGCTCGCCGGCGAAGCATAGACGAGTTGCGGCGCGATGAAGGACCGAGTTCCCCCGCACAATAACGATGCGGAGCTCGCTACTCTGGGTGCGACCTTGCTCGACCCGGAGGCTCTCGGGCGGGTTCTCGCGTACCTTCGCGCCGACGACTTCTACCGCAGCGCGCACCAGCACATCTTCAGCGCGATACTGGGTCTGTCCGATCGTGGCGAAGAAATAGACCTCATCACGCTGACCCACGAGCTGAAAGCACGCGGAGAGCTTGAGCGCGTCGGAGGCGCAGCGTACGTCTCGGGTCTCACCTCGGTGGTTCCCACCAGCGCCAACGTCGAGTACTATGCGAGAATCGTGCGCGAGCACTCGGCACGACGCAAGCTTATCCGAATTGCCAACGAGATCATTGCGCAGGGCTACGACGACAGCATCGAGAGTCGCATGCTTGTCGAAGAGGCGGAGCGGAAGATCTTTGAGATCACCGACGAGCATCAAACCGGGAGCTTTCTGAAGGCCGGTGAGATTGTAGGTCGAACGATAGAGGCGATCGAGAAGCTCTACCACACCCAGGAAGACTACACCGGTATTCCGAGCGGGCTCCCGGCGCTCGATAACCTCACAAGCGGCTTTCAGGACGCTGAGTTCATCATCGTGGGCGCACGCCCTTCGGTCGGAAAGACTGCGCTGGCGCTCAGCATGGCGGCCAATATCGCGATTCACCAGAAGATCCCGGTTGGGTTCTTCACGCTCGAGATGTCGGATATGGCGTTGATGCAGCGCTTAATCGCGAGTGAGGCGCGGGTTGGTTCACAGCGCATCCGGACCGGAATGTTGCGCCCGTCCGATTTCAAGAACCTTACCGATGCCGCCGGCTTGATTTACGACGCTCCGCTCTGGATCAGTGATACGCCGAACATCAAGCTCCTCGACCTTCGAGCGCAGGCGCGACGCATGCGCTCACAACTGGGCATCAGAATTCTGTTCATCGATTACCTCACGCTCGTGGGGGCTGAAAACAGCGAGATTCCGCGCCACGAGCAGATTGCCGAGATATCGCGCTCGCTCAAGGCACTCGCGCGGGAGCTCAATATCCCGATCGTTGCGTTGTCGCAGGTGAGTCGCGAGTCCGAGGGGCGTAGACCGACGCTCGCGAACCTTCGTGAGTCGGGCTCAATAGAACAAGACGCCGACGTGGTGATCTTCCTTCACCGCGAGCGGGGTACCGAGCAGGAAGAAGAACACCAGAACGTGGTGGAGACCGAGCTCGTAGTTGCAAAGCAACGCAACGGTCCGGTCGGAACGATTCGCGTTGCGTTCGTACCGCGCTATACTAAGTTTGAAACGTTGGCCGAGGAACCGGTGTAGCGGAAACGGTGGCTGCCGGCAGCCGGCAGCGGCAGCAGGGCGGGCAACGCAGCGGTGCCCGGTGGTGCCGGACTCGGGGCGCGAAGGTGCCGAGGATCCGGCGTGAGCGAGACACGGTTGAGGAGGATGCGCGCATGAGTCTAATGGATCGCTATAACTTCGAGGAATTGGTAAACGAGGCTGAACGGATGGTGTTCGAGGAGCTGGAGCGTCAGCTCGCCGAGCTTCCCGATACCGACGCCTGCAAGACCGAGGATGCGGTGCTCGACATCGCGGCGTACGCCTTAAACCATGTGAAGCCGATGTATCGCGTGACGCTGCTCGGTCGCGTTTACGCCGGCACCCTCCACGAGCAGCATGCCGATGAAGTGCGCGCCGCGGTCGCCGAGGGCATCGCGCGCGTACGCGAAAACCCGCCAATCGGCTGAGCCCTTGGGAAATGCCCCGCAGTCTGTTGGTGTTATTTCCGCGTTAAGCGAAGCGCTATGAAACCGGAGGCGGTGTTAGATAGGTAGAAGGAGGTGCGTTGATTATGAAGCACCGCTCTACCGCAACG
>SLBH01000324.1 GCA_007126415.1 Spirochaetales bacterium | reverse complement strand
ATGGCTCGCTGTATCTCTCGGGCGGCGGTGATGTTGCGGCTTTCGACCTCTCGACCGAGTACTTCCGCGAGCTCGCGGAACGCGGCCATGATCCCGACCAGTTGAGCGTGGTGGTCGCCGACGAGCCGAGTGAGGGATTGGTTCGGCTGTTTAAACGCGCGGTTCGCAAGGGGACACGGGTCCGGGTTCTAACAGGCTCGCCTGCCGACCTTCGGAACTTGGTTGACCTCTTCAGCGACGGTAACGAAAACGCCCCGGTGGGCGAGGTGGTCGACCGCGCCGAGAAGGGTTCGGTAGAGCTCGGTGCGCTCTCCGTCCGTGTCCCCAAGAATCTAAAATCGGGGGGCGCGGGGCTTCAGTTCAGTTGCCACGGTGTTGAAGGGCGTGTGAAGGCACGGCCCGACAAACGCAGCTCCGGACGCGGAGCGCAGCTAATTCTCACGCTTTCGAACGAGGCGTTGCAGCTGCCGGGTGGTCGCTCGTTTGTCATGTTGGACGGGGTGCCGTACCGGCTGCACGCCGGGGCACCCGAGTTTTCCGAGATGCTCCGCGAGTACTGGCCGTTGCGAAGTAACGGCCTCGGCGTGGCGCTTGGAGAGGGCGCGCTCGCCCGTATCGCGGCACTTGAGGAGCTTCGGTCGGCGTTCGGCGCCGGGGCCGGTGTTAAAGGGAGCAAAGGCGCGGTCAACGAGGCCCTTAAGGCCTGGCGGGCTGCAGCCGGCGAGGAGCTTTCGGAGTTCGAGGGGCAGCGCGTTGCGCTGGCCGTCCACAACGTACGCGCGCTTGCCGAACACGGCTACGAGCACGCTTCGCCGCAGGATCGCAAGACCTACGCGCAGGTGCTCGAGCAGCTCGAGGAAAGCGCGGAGCTCAACCCTGAGGTCGACGAGCGCCCCGACGCATATTTGCCCGGCGTTATCGGCGATATCTACCTCGGTGGCGCGTCGCCGCTGTTGCTGTATCGGCCACCGTCTCCCGCTACCAAAACCGGGTTTCAGCGTGCTCACGAGATTGAGCGTCGCGTTCATGAGCAACGCGACCCCGACGCCGGCGCGTTCGTCGGTGAACGCAGCCGCCTCAGACGGCTCGTGGGGGAGCTCGATAAAGAACAAGCGGTGACGCTTCCGACCGAGGTGCAAGAGCGCCTTGCACGGCAGGGCGATTCCGAAAGCACCGAAAGCGGTCGCCCTTTGACGGCGCGTGAGCGGTTGCAGCAACGTGCGGCCGCCGAACGAGAAAAACGACGGGAAACCGAGCGGCGCTCGCCCAAGGAGCGCGGCGGGGCCGCCGCGAGCTCCGGCTCCGACCAAACTCGGGCGGCCGCCGACGCGCGGGCTAAAGACAAAGATCAGGAAAGCAAGGGCGCCGCGAAGGCCGGCGGAGCCGGCAGCGGAAGCGGGACTTCGATCCCGCAGCAGCCGCCGCGCGTGCAACTGCGCCGCGCAACAGGCGGCGGGTTTCCGTGGCGCTCGGTTGGGGTGGCGGCCGCGATCATCCTGATGCTGTTCGCGGCGCTTTTGTTCAGCGGGGTGCTGTCGGCGCCGCTCGAGCGCCTCAGCGAGGGCTTTGGTACGGCCGAGGAGCCCGCCCCTGATGACCCGCCCGAGGATCCCGCGCCCACTCCGCCGGCGCGCGAGCCCGACGACCCCGAGCTCGCGGAGGAGCCGGCGGACGACGACCCCGTACAGCCCGATCCGGACGAGCCCGACGTTACGCCCGAGCCGGCGGAACCCGCGCCCGACGTTGCGCCCGAGCCGGCGGAACCCGCGCCCGACGTTGTGCCGGAGCCTGCGGAGCCTGACGTTGCGGACGAGCCCGACGTTGCGCCCGAGCCGGCGGAACCCACGCCCGATGTTGCGCCGGAGCCCGTCGATGAGCCCGAGCCTGCGGAGCTCCCGCCGGAGCCGGACGAGGTGGACCCGGCGGCGCCGGGTGTCGAGCTCGATGCGGAGCAGGTGGATCAACGACGCGAGATGCTCGAGCAGCTCGGACTCGATCAGGAGACGCGCGATCTGGTGGTTGGTGCCGACGGAATCGCGATCACGGTGCGCGACGTATGGGGACTCGTAAACGTCATTGCAGTCGACAACGGATATCGAAGGCTCCAAGACCCGAAGGGCGCTGAGGGCGCTGAGCTTGGCCCTGATCCGGATTGGATCTTCCCGGGTAATCGATTCACGCTGCCTGACGATAATGAAGTAACGGTGGTTCGCGGTGATACGCTGTGGGGTATCGGCGCGGGGTTCATTCGTGAGAGACTAAATCACGAAGCTCAGCTATACTTCGATACGCTGGCGCGATATCGAGACGGGGAGGTGAGCGCCGAAGAGACCGAGAACGTGTTGGCGGAGCTCGAGGACGAGACCTTCAGCGAGAACTTCCGTGAGGCGGTGAGCCGCACGCGTGCAGCGCTGTGAACGCGGTACGGCCGCACCGTAATAATGCCGCGGGGCAGTTTTACGGATTTCCGTCTATTGTTATTGTTTTCGTGTGCCAATGTGCTATAATTTGTTCCAGATTTTTGGATAAACCCCCAATTTTTGGCGAAGGAGTTTGATATGTCGGATCTACCCAGAAGTCCAAATGTATTTCACCCTAGGAAACCGTCCGCGGTTGGGTCGCGTAACAGCCTCGCTCAAGAGGGACGCAACCAGAAGCAAGAGTATCAGCAGCTCGTCAATGAGGAAGTCGAGAACATCCTGCAAGACATTCAGGTGAAACTCCCGGCCGAGGTGCTTGAGCAGCTCGACATCATGGGTGGCCTGAAAGAGAAGCTGTACAACTACTACAACCAGAACTATCAGAACATGTTTAATCGTTTCATGGTCACCACTGAAGATGAAATGGTTAAAAAGGTTCGCAACTTCGTCGACAAGGAGGAGAATAAGTCTCTCGCCCGCTATACGCCGAAGGAAATCGCGGAGATGCTGGACCAGATCGCCGGTGCTGATAAGTTCAATACCGGTGAGATCGAGAAATCGATCGTCAATATGTACGGCCATCTGCAAGGCCACATCCAGCGTGGGCTCAACGATCTCGAGAACGACACCAACTCGTTACTGCGTCAAAAGACCGACGTCGGTGCGTTCATACGCGGTGAGAACGCGTACTCGATCGTGAAGTGTGCGTTCAAGGACAACCTGTACAAGCCTAAGACCGTCAGCGATGTGAAGCTCTCGGTCAACATTCTTGATTCGGAGCTCATTAGCCCGATATTTCAGTATCAGGCCACCGTTGAGT
>SLBH01000373.1 GCA_007126415.1 Spirochaetales bacterium | reverse complement strand
CGGACCACGCTGTTGCCGCACACCGAGAAGCTCAAAGAGGTCGTCGACAAGATCGCGGCGTTTCACGCCGAGTATCGTTGATACCACGGCGCGCCGATGCGATGAGCCTCGGCGTGCTCGGTGGGACATGGGGTGGTATGCCGCGGCACCGGTGCCGCGGTGCCTTGCTTACTCGGCGCTCTCCGTACTCGCAGTTTTGTGAGCAAGGTCTCGCAGACAACTGCTTAACTCGTGTTCGTGGTCTTGGCTCGACACCTGGAAAAGTTCGCGTAGGCCGCTTCTGCTGCCGAACAGAACCCGCCGGTACTCCACGGTCGGGAGCTGAGGGTTATGTTTATAGCGGCGGTCGGCACGGCCCGACTTTGTTTCGTGCAACCAACGCCACTCTACCACCCGTGCGTCCGACGGCGGCGGCTCCTGTTCAGACTCGCGTGCCACAAACTCCTCGACCTCGAGTTCGTGGTAGCTTACCGCGCCGATGTCTTGTGCGTCGCTCACGAACACCAGGTCCGGCATGAAGTACAGCGTCTGAGGGCCTGCCGGCAGCACCGGAACATCGAGATTGGTGTTGAGAAACGGCGGCGTTCGGTAGCGAAGCTGTACCGGCTTGCGTACGTACCCGCCCCCCTCGGGAGCTTCGGCGTTCGGGATGTGCCAAAGGCGTTCGCTCTCGCCGAGCTCGTCGAGTGCTCGGTACCAGGCGTCGAGCGTTTGCTGCAGCTCGGGTTCGAGCTCGTAGAACAGGACCGTTTTCCGCCTTCTGCGGTCCAGCGGAATCGCAACCGCGAGCCCAGCCAGTAGTAGCAAGCTTTGCGGTGCACCTGCCGCCACGGCCGGCAGGACCGCCGCTGCGGCAATCGCTATCGTCGCGACTGGAAGCCGTCGGCGGGTTCGCCGAATGTCCTCCAATAGCTCCTCTGAACTCGAGTCTTGAATCAGCGTGGCCGAGGCGCTTTCGATCTCGGGAAGCTGCTGCTCGGGTTGATCGTAGAGCCGGCCCGAGCGCGGACCGGCGTTCGAGGACCTTCCGTCGGTGCGGCCGCCGGCGGACGCGCCCCCATGACGTGCGCCGCGGCCCGAGGGAAGCGTTTTGCGATAATACACACCGTGGCGTCCGGCGTGCACGTAGCGACCGCGCGGGCCCACGCCGAAGCGCAGGCCGGTTACCCCTACCGAGAGACCGACTCCGCTTTTCGAGAGGTTGAAGCGCAGCGGGCCCACCCGCAGCGCCTTGCGTAAAAAAAGTCCCATAACCGATTGCCGTTGTAACACGAGTACAATCCGGGCGCAAGCGTTTCGCTCGCCCCGCCCGCTGTAGAACGGCGCGCGGCGCTCAAAGGGCGCGCAGCGCCCAAAGAGTGACGGTTTTCGCGTATCCTCCGGTTTCGGAGCGTCAGGTCAGCAGTTTGATACGACTGAAGATGTAGTCGAGGCTGTCTTGTTTGATTACGACGCGGTAGAACGGGCTGTCGCCGAGTTGATGCGGACGGTGGCTGCGATGCTCGAGGTGTTTTTGCTCGCGTCGGGAGTCGAACCAATGGACCAGGGCAAGGGTTCCGTTTTGGATCTCGAGCGCGGTCATACCGCGTTTGCCCAAGACACAGCCTGAGTTAAAGACACACGGTACAACGAGGTCGGCGTTATAGAGGCTGCGTTGTGCTGCTTCGGCGGCATCGTGACGATGCACGTGCTCGAGCTCGCGCTGATATTCGTTACATGATCGCCGATACGCTCCAGGTAGCGGCTTAGCAGGATAATCTGTTGACCGGCTTCGATCCCCTGTGCTTCGGTCTTCATAACCGTCAGCGCGTCCTCGGTATCGCGGTGTGCAACTTCGCGCGCTTTCTCTGCGTCACGGTCCACCAGAGCGGTCAGTGAGTCGTGCACCATTGCGAGCACTTTGTTTCCGAGTTGTCGCACGCGGGGCAACATCGTGCTGTAGTGAGGACCGGCGGACTTGGTAAGCGAGCGCGCGACATGTCGAGCATGGTCCCCGATGCGCTCGAGATCGGTCAGTGTCTTGATGCAGCACACGATCTCCCGGAGGTCGCTTCCCACAGGCTGCATCCGCGCGATCACGTCGGTGCATTCGTCTTCGAGCTCTATCTGGGTCGAATCTATGCGCGCGTCTTCCTCGATCACCTCGCCTGCAAGCTCCTCGTCCCAGTTGGAGAGGGCTATCAAAGCCTTGCGGAGCGCTTCCTCTACCAGCGAGCCCATACGGAGCATACCGTCGTAGAGGCCCTCGAGACGCTTCGCCATACGGTACTGTTGTTCCATCGCTGTTTACCACCGTATCACGAAATCGCTGTGATTGTGGCGGCGATAGCCGCCGGCCGGCACCGCCTTGCCGCGTTATCGCCTTGCCGCATGACCGCATTAGCCGAAGCGGCCGGTGATGTAGTCCTCGGTGCGCTGTTCGCTCGGGCCGGTGAAGAACTTGTTGGTAGTGTCGAACTCAATCACTTGACCGAGAAAGAAGAACCCGGTGTAGTCCGAGACGCGCGCCGCTTGCTGCATGTTGTGTGTCACGATCACGATCGTGACGGCTTTCTTGAGCTCGCTGATGAGTTGCTCGATGCGAGCGGTGGCTTTCGGGTCGAGCGAGCTCGTAGGTTCGTCCATCAGAAGCACCTCCGGCTCAACCGCAAGAGCACGCGCGATCGAGAGTCGCTGCTGCTGTCCGCCCGAGACCGCGCTTGCGGGTGCCTTGAGGCGATCCTTGACCTCTTCCCAGAGCGCCGCCTGGGTGAGCGAGCGCTCGGCTACCTCGTCGAGTACTCTGCGGTTACGGAGCCCCACGAGGCGAAGACCGGCTACAACGTTATCGTAAATCGACATCGTGGGAAACGGCGTGGGCTTCTGAAACACCATGCCGATCTTGCGACGAATAATGACAGGAACGATGCCCCGCGCGTAAATGTCTTCACCGTCGAGCAGCACGCTTCCGCCCACGCGAGCGCTCGGCATGAGATCGTGCATCCGGTTAAGCGCGCGTAAGAACGTTGTCTTCCCACAGCCCGAAGGCCCGATCAACGCGGTCACGGTGTTGGTATACATCGGAAGCGAGATTCCCTCAACGCCCACAACGTCGCCGTACTTCACCGAGAGCCCGCGAGACTCGATCCGTACCGCTTCGTCGTGCAGGTCCGGGTCGAACTGAGAGTGCTCGCGCGTGATGCTCCAGTCCACCGCCTGTGTATTACGCCCCGCATGGCGCTCAGCCGTTGTTGCTGCAGCTTGAT
>SLBH01000367.1 GCA_007126415.1 Spirochaetales bacterium | reverse complement strand
GGCCGCGATGATGTACGGTTTGAACCCTGCCTCTCGGTAGGTGGCATCGCGCTGCGCGTTGAAAACCGCGGCGGCGACTTCGCCTCGTTCACCGCTTACCCCCGAGATATCGGCCGGCAAACAGTGCATGTACAACGCGTCGCGGGTGCCACGCATGAGATCGGCGTTGCATTCCCAGTCGATATGAGCGCGGTTGTTCTCGAGGCAGTCGTCCTCGAGCGCTTTGAGGCCGGCGGTGTCTTTCTGAGTAAGCAGCTCGGTGCGCCGCTGCATCACCGCGTACGGTGCCCAGCTCTTGGGGTAGACGATATCGGCGTTTTCGAACGCTTCGGCCATGCTGTCGTGTCGTGTAAACGCGCCGCCGCTTTCGACGGCATTGTTCGCCGCGAGCTCCTCGATCTCGGGGATGAGATTGTAGCCCGGCGGGTACGCGAGGCTCACCTGCATGCCGAAGCGAGACAGGAGGCCGATGACGCCTTGCGGAACCGACAACGGCTTGCCGTACGACGGCGAGTACGCCCAGGTCATCGCGATCTTCTTGCCGCGCAGCTGCTCGACGCCGCCGAACTGCTCGATGAGATGCGCGAGGTCGGCGAGGCTCTGCGTGGGGTGGTCGCGATCGCATTGCAGGTTTACGACCGTGGTACGCTGCGGAAGCACGCCCTCGCGATAGCCTTCCTCGAGCGCGGCACCCACCTCGGTCATATACTCGTGTCCGGCGCCGAGAAAGATGTCGTCGCGAATGCCGACGACTTCGGCCAAGAACGATATCATGGTCGCGGTCTCGCGTACGGTCTCACCGTGCGCGATCTGCGAGCGGGTCTCGTCGAGATCCTGTACCGCGAGCCCGAGAAGGTTGGCGGCGCTCGCGAAACTGAAGCGCGTGCGGGTGCTGTTGTCGCGGAACAACGACACCGCGAGACCGTTGTCAAAAACGCGTGATGCGGTGCCCTCGCCACGAAGCGTCCTCAGCGCCTCGGCGGTTTGAAGAACCGCGCGCAGCGCCGCCTCGCTGTGCCTCCAGCTCAAGAGGAAGTCCTGTTGATAGAGCTCCCCGAGCGCTTCCGTTTCGATCTTCTCGATCTTCTCCATCAGCCGCTTCTGCATGCTGCCCCCTTCTCGTGTGCGCGTTGCGTACGATCATAGGCCCGCCCACCGAGATCTGTCTACCGATTGTCTACCCTTTGACTACCGATTGTTGCTCGGCAAATCCGGGGAGCAATGCTACACTTGAGTACGTATCCGCAATCAGGAGGTAGGCATGATCGAGGTGGGAGTTCGAAACGAGGCCCGGCGGCGCAATATCGAGGTATGTCGCGAGCGGGGTATTGTACTGCCGACCTTCGAGCAGCAGAAGCACCCCGAGCGCCTCGAGGCCGAGCTACAGCGCAAGATCGCTGGGGTAGGACTCTGGGACCTCGATCCGCTCAACCTCTTTCGGATCACCTGGAAAAACCGTCCCCCGGAGGCGGGCGGCGGATTCGGTGGGGTGAACTATCTCGAGTTTCCACCGGAGATCACCGGTGTGCCGGCGCGCGTCATCGCGCTCGTGGGTCGTTGGTTCCCAACCGGGGCGCATAAGGTGGGCGCAACCTACGGCTGCCTGGTGCCGGCCCTGGTAAGCGGCAACTTCGACTCTACCACGCAGAAAGCGGTCTGGCCGTCCACCGGAAACTACTGCCGCGGCGGAGCCTACAACTCGGCATTGCTCGGCTGCCGCTCGGTCGCGATTCTGCCGGAGGGGATGAGCCGCGAGCGCTTCGAATGGCTCCGCCAGGTTGCGGGTGAGGTCATCGCGACCGCCGGGACCGAGAGCAACGTCAAGGAGATCTTCGACGCCTGCAATGCGCTCAGCGCCGAGCGCGGCGACGAGGTGGTGATCTTTAACCAGTTTTCGGAGTTCGGTAACTACCTCTGGCATTATGAGGTAACCGGTGAGGCGCTGCTCGAGCTGCTCGAAGCCGAGCTTCGCGAAGGGCAGGAGCTGTTCGGCTACGTGGCGGCAACCGGCTCCTCCGGCACGCTCGCCGGCGGCGACCGCTTGCGTGATCGCTACCCGGGGGTCAAGATCGCGGCGGCCGAGGCGCTGCAATGCCCCACGCTGCTTGAGAACGGCTTCGGAGAACACCGCATCGAAGGCATCGGCGATAAGCACATCCCCTGGGTGCATAACGTGCGCAACACCGACCTCGCGATCGGGGTAGACGATCACGACGCGATGCAGCTGCTGCGACTGTACAACGAGCCGGCGGGCCGGCGCTTGCTCGCCGAGCGCGGCGCCGAGCCCTCGGTCATCGAACAGCTCGAGGCCGCCGGTATCTCGGGTGTCGGAAATGTGGTGGCTGCAGCTAAGATGGCGCGCTACTACGAGCTGGACCAGGACGACGTGATTCTCACGGTGCTGACCGACTCGATGGACCTATACCGCTCCAGACTCGATGACCTTCGCACCGCCGAAGGTGCGCTACGCGATGCCGACGCCGAACGGATCGCGTATCGGCATATCGACGGGCTGTGCGCCGACAATGTGCTCGAGCTTACCCACCGTGAGCGCAGGCGCGTTCATAATCTCAAGTACTACACCTGGGTAGAGCAGCAGGGAATGGAGAGCAGCGAGCTAACGCGGCAATGGTACGACAAACGTTACTGGCGCGCGATCCGGGAGCAAGCTGCCGGCATCGACGAGATGATCGAGGCCTTTAACGCCGAGGTTGCCGCCGGGCGATAACGAGCCGTGGATCACCGGCGGTCGGTCCGCTGGTCGAGCCGCTCGAGCATGTCCTCCACGGCGCGCTCGAGTTGGCGGTCCTGCCCGGCAACCTCATCTTGAGGGGTCTGGCGAAGTACGATATCCGGCTCGGCGCCGTGGTGCTCCATATCGGTTCCGTCCGGCAGGTACCAGCCGCGGAACGGTCGGCGGACGGTCGCCCCGTCGATCAGCGTGTGCACGCCGGTTGAGATCACGCCACCGTAAGTTTGCTCTCCGACGAGCGTTCCGCGCTCGAGCGTGCTGAACGCGTGTGCGAGAATCTCGGCGTTGGAGTAGCTCTTTTCGTTAGCGAGCATATTGATCGGCAGTGTGTAACGCGGTGCGTCCAATCGATCCTGCGGGTATGGTGTAGGCGTGTTCCTCGGCCATGATCGAGGTGAGTATGCGGTCTGTGGTGTGCCCGCCTCCGTTGTTTCGCACATCGATGATGAGCCCGTCCTTGCCGTACGCCGCGGCGTAGAGGTCGCCCTGGAACTCCT
>SLBH01000313.1 GCA_007126415.1 Spirochaetales bacterium | reverse complement strand
TCGTCTAAGTAACGGTAGAGTAATGTTCGACCGTAACTTGTGTCAATGGCTTCACGCGATGCGCGGTCGAGGGCGTTTGGGGTAGTATCCTTGGTCATGACGACACCGCTCAATGCGAGCCTCCGCATTAGGTCGGCTCGAGCGGGTCGGCTTCAAGTTCGGCCGGTGGTACGACGCGGTCTACCTGCAGCTGCCGTTGGACCACAGTCGGCCAAACAGCTCCGGTTGACGAACGGCAAGCGGCGGCATAGTATGACCGTCAAGTTTCCCGGAGGTCGAGCATGAAGCAGAGCGATCCGTTGGCGGTAATGGGTGACTACTCCTTCGACGATAAGACTATCAACATCCACCCGAACGACGGGTTTGATCTGGGGCTGATGACCACGCAGCACGCGGTTGATATCTGCGCGGGGTGCAGTTACGACGAGTTTGAAGCGGGCACGGCGAACGCAACCGCGGGCGTGATACACTTAAAGAACGAATGCCGAGCAAATACCGTGGAGCTCAGTCTGCGGACGGTTGAGCGGTTAGGAAAACCTCGAAAGATAGTGCTGGTGTTGCAAGACGGCCGGTTGCTGTTGCAGCCGGCGTAACATAGACCCCGATCGGCGCGCCGACACCATCGGGCCGATAGCAGTGGAATCACACAGGCGCGCATGCGCACAAGAGATCTGTTTCTCCGTAGCATAGTAGTCTCTCTCATCGCGAGCGTAACGCTCTCGTGTGCCACAGTGCGCACCGACGCGCCTGATGAGGTTCCGTCGTTCCGGTTTCGGGGCTTCGGCGATAACGATTCCTCGCTGTACCTGTCGTTACGGGCGGCGGATCATGTGGAGGACACCTTCGCTCGCCTTGCGATCTACACTCGAGTTGCCGAGGGCTACAGCCTCGCCGGGCGGTGGGACGAGTCTCTCGCGGTCCTCGAGCACCTCGAGCAGAGCGCACAGGTGGTGGGTTCCGCCGAGGCGCGCGCCGAGATTCGGATCGATATGGCGCGGCGCTACATTGCGAACGACGAGATCGAGACCGCAAACGAGTTGCTCGAGTCGGCCCTCCGCGCTTCGGGCGATATTGAGTCCGACTGGAACCGTGGTGTAATCATCGAAGGAATCATCCAAGCCTGCTTCGAGGGCGGGGAAGAGACGTTCGAGGTGCTGCAGCGTGCCGTCAATCGTACCCTTGTGATAGACGATCTCTGGACGCGCGTCTCTATTCTTACCAATACCGCCAGAAGGTACCAGCGTGCAGGGCTCGGCCAATCGGTGAACGCGATGGTGCAGCAGACGATTCCGGCCGCCGGCAGTCTCGAAAATCCCTGGCAACGCGCGCTCGCGTTTACCGAGATCGCGCTGATCACGCGTGAGAGCGGTGATCAGCGCACCGCGGCGAGCAACACCCGAAGAGCGATCTCCGAGCTGGAAGCGGTTGAGGTACTCGCGCTTTCGGAGGACGACGCTCGGCTGTTGATCCGCGTCGCGGCCAACCTCGCGGAGCTAGACCGTCACGACGACGGGGTCGCGGCATTGCAGCAGATTCCGTTCCACCATCTGCACGCGCAGGGGTTGGCCGAGGTTGGTTCGGCGTACGCGCGACAAGGCTCACGAAGCTCGGCCTTTGTGATGCTTTCGCAGGCCGTGCGCGAGGGTGAACAGAGTCCCGACGCGTACCGCCGCGCCGAGGTCTACGCCGATGTCGCGACGCGTTATCTCACGATGGGCGATCTGCAACTGGCGGCCCTGAACGCCGATTTCGCGCGCTCGGCCGCTGCGGAGCTGGACGATGAGTATCAGCAGGCGGCGATTTACCAAACGATCCTGCGCGTGTATATCGAGGAGGACGCGGTAGCGCTGGTGACGGAGCTCGCCGAGGCTCTGGAAGACTCCTACCTGCGGTCCGAGCTGTTTATCGCGATCGGGCAACAGCTCTCGACGGCCGATCGGCATCCCGAAGCGGTTGAGGCGCTCGAGCGCGCGCTCGATGCCGCGGATCTCGGCGAGTTCCTGCAAGACACCTTGCGCCGCCGCGTAGCAACGGCGTTTACCGAGATCGGCGAGGGGAAGCGCGGTCTCGAGGTGGTGCAGCAGATCGAGAGCGCGCACGGAATCTCGCGGGCGCTTGCCGATATCGGCGTACTCCAAGCACGTGCAAACGACGGCCGGTTACCGCGTAACACCGAGGAATTACAAATCATTGCGGCGCGAATCGCGGCGCTGTGATGCATCGTTCGTCACTCGGGCCCGATTGTCGTCCCGAAGAACGACTGCCGGCGCAGAATGCGCGAGAGGTTCTCGATATTACGCCCGCCCGCGGCGATTACGCGCAGCCCGAGCTCGGCGGCCTTGCGTGTGGCAACCGGGTCAAACGGCAGGTTGCTGCCGGGCGTCCAGTCGTCGCCGACCAGCTTACGAAACTCGGCCCAAGTTACACGCTCGAGCGGTCGCGCGTTTGGGTCGACCTTGGGGTCGGCGGAGTAGATCTGCGCCACGTTCGAGAGGTTCACCATAGTGTCGGCGCCGAACTGCTCGGCGAGCAGTACCGCGTCGTAATCGGTTGAGAAGCCGGGTTTCCAACCCGCGCCCACCAGCACCGAGCCGCTCATACCGTTCACGACGGTGGGGTCGGTCACCATGGGGTCGCGGCACTCCTCCAAGAACAGCGCTGTTAGTAGCTGTGCGTTTAGTCGAGTGGCTGCGATCCCTATCCAGTCGGCCTCGGGGTGCTCCCAGTCGGGCTCCATCTCGCGATAGGCCTTCTGGTAGGCGCGTGCAGGGCCTCCACCGCCTACCACCATCACCACGTGATCGCCGGTGGCCGAGATATGCGTGCGAACGGTGTCTCGAAACCGGGTGAGAAAATCGATATCGGGTTGCTCGGGTGCAACAATCGAGCCCCCAAGCGAGAGAACATGAGTCATAGAGCGCTCCTCCGGGCGGGTTGATTCATCCTACGCACGCGCGCACCGAGAATCAAGGGCGCGCGGCGTGGACCGGACGGCGTTAAACAAGGGCCCGCGCCGTGAACCGGCGCGAGCACCGCTCCCGATTGGGAAAACAAGCCCGTCGATAGTATATTCTAACTGTGGAGATGCTGTAGTTGCGAAACGCAAGGAGGGAGACCATGAGTAGTGATCTAACGGGTTTTCTCTCTGCATGGGAATACGATCCGGACCATACGATGCGAATTGTAGAGGCCGAGGACGGGCGTAGTGTCTTGCAGGTGCGGCTGCCGCTTGGGGTAGAGCAGTACGAGCTCGACGGACGGCCGGACGGGGAGCGACCGCGTGGCTACGACACCGTGTTGGCCGAGGTGGAGGAGCGGCTCAACCACCATGTTCGAATCCAAGGAGGCGACGACGGGTTCGAGATCGACCACGACGAGGCGGTTCGGCTGCAGAACGAAGGTGTGTTGTTCTATTACCGCTACCTGCTGCTATTTCAGATGAACGATTTCGAGCGCGTGTCGCGCGATACCGAACACAACCTGCGCCTCTGTCGTGTGCTCGAGGAGCACTGCAGCAGCGAGGAAGACCGTAACGCCGTTCTGCAGTTTCGTCCCTATATTATTCGTATGAACGCGATGTCGCGCGCGATGATCTCGCTCAACGACGACCTGCGCGAGGTCGCACGGCACATCATCGAGAGCGCGATCGAGGAGATCGAGGGGCTGTCGGAGATCGAGGCGCCGGCGTTTCAGTTTGAGCGGATTCGGTCGTTGAAGTATCTGCGCTCGGCTGCGAAGCAGATCGACGAACTCAGCCCGAGTGTGGTTGCGCAGCTCGAGCGTGAGCTCAAAGACGCGGTTGCGGCCGAGGATTACGAGCGTGCCGCGGAGCTTCGTGACCGGATTCGCGAGCTTTCTCCGTGATATGATGAGAGAGAGCCACGGTCGTCGCGTAACTCGAGTCGCGTAACTCGAGTCGCGTAACTCGAGTCGCGTAACTCCAGGCGACGTAACTCCAGGCGACGTAACTATAAGGAGCAGAGAAACTTGACAAAGCATTCCGAATCATACAAGATACTGGCCGAATCCCCCGAATCCCGCGCGAAGGTGATGATAACCGTGTCAGTTGTCCGAAGAACAGTGTTATGTATCCTCGTTTTGATGGTGGCCGCGGGCGGTAGCTTGTTTGCACAGCAGCAAAACGACGATCGGCTTCTTACCGCTACGCAGTTTTTTGATCGCATGGCCGAGGAATACGGCAATATACAAGACTACGTTGCCGAGATATCCATCACCTCCGACAACGACGACGAAATGAGCGGCACGCTGTATTACGCCGAGCCCGACAAGGTGCGGATAGATTTTGCCGAGCCTGAAGGGCAAATCTTGGTGTCCGACGGGAGGGAGCTCAAGATCCATATCCCGCAGTATAACGTGACGCTGCAGCAGGAGTTGCGCGGCCAAGAGACCGTCGGCGGTGCCGAGGGTATGGCGGGTTTGGCGAGCGAGCAGGGCCTTAACTTACTGCGACGAAACTACAGCATCGCGTATCAGCAGTCTCCAAACCCGGTTCCGTTAGATGAAGACTCCGACGAAATGGTCGTGAAGTTGCGGCTAAACTGGCGCTCACCGAATGAAGGCTATAGGCAGCTCGTTATCTCGGTAGACGAGGACCATCGAATTCGCCGTATTGTAGGTGTAACCGCCAACTATCGCGAGATCGAGTTCGATTTTCGAGACGTACGCGTGAACGATAACGTCCCTTCAAGCCGATTTGATTACGAGCCGCCCTCATCGGCAAACCGGTACCACAACTTTCTGTTCGATCGCGAAGGCTAATCCGGCCGAAGGAGTCCTATGGAGTCACTTGGCGCCAAACTCAAGAACCTACGCGAAGAGAAAGGCTATACTCTGGAGCACGTGGCGCGCGACACCCATATCGCGAAGCGCTACATCGTCGCAATCGAGGAAGAACGATTCGATGAGTTTCCGGCCGAGCCTTATCTGCTGGGGTTTTTGCGCAGTTACTGCGAGTTTCTTGAAATAGATCCCGAAGAAGTGGTGCAGCTGTATCGAAACATGAAGCTGCAGGAGCAGCCGCCGCCTATAGATCAGCTTGTCGCGCCTAAGCGAGGTCCGTCCAAGGGCTTGGTTTTCGGGGCGATCGCCGGTATCGCGTTGCTGGTGGGTATTGCGTTTCTGGTGTTTCAGCTGTTCTTTGCGGCAAACGCCGAGAGCGCCGACGAGCCGCCGGCCGCAAGCACTGCCGAGAACGAGTTTCAGTTCAGCGACGAGTTCCTGGAACAGCGGTTTCGCGTTGGTGACACGGTTGTGGTTCCGCTCAACGGCGAGGAATTCCCGATTCGCATCGCCGCGATAAACGACGAGGTTACGCTCGACACCGCCGGTAGCAGGCAGGTGCTCGGGGCCGACGCCGAGCGCGACCTCGACATCAGCAACGACGGCGAGCCCGATATCGCGGTGCTGTTGCGATCGGTGGACCGGGCCGGAGAGGCCGCCGAGGCGGTGCTCCGCTTCGACCGGCTGGTAGCTTCTCCGGCCGCGTTGAGCGAGCCCTCGGCGGAACGCGCCGAGGGTAGCGAGCTCGGTGATGCGATCGGCAGCACCACCGTCGCGGCGCGTGAGCGCGCTGTGGCTGAGATCGCAACCCGCCCGTCGCGTGAGGCAATCGACCTCTCGGTAGAGTTCAACGCGCCCACCCTATTTCGCTATCGAGCCGGCGATCAAGGCGACGGGATCGATCAAGGCGATGAAACCTTCTTCACCGTCGGCCAGAGTTGGGGCGAGCGTCTCGACACGCCGGTGCGCGTGTGGTCCTCCAACGCCGGCGCAACGCTTCTGCGGGTAGACGGCGCCGAGGTTGACCTCGGCGATCCGGGTGAGCCGGTCGCCGGTGCGCTGCGCTACGCCGAAACCGACGACGGGCGTTATCGTCTCGAGCTTATCCCCGCCTATTAACAAGAGCTTGCGATGAGTATCACGCAGGCCCCGCCTCACGAGCTCCCCGAGTATCTTGAAAGTCTCAACGAACAGCAGCGCAGCGCAGTGTTGCATCACGGACGCGCACTGCTGATCCTTGCAGGCGCCGGTTCGGGCAAGACGCGCGTCATCACCGTCAAGATCGCGTACCTGGTTGACCGCCTCGGGATAGACCCGAGTTCTATCCTCGCCGTTACCTTCACCAATAAGGCCGCGCGCGAGATGCGCGACCGCGCGGCGGAGTTGAGTCCGGCGGCCGCTGAGGTCTTCATACGCACCTTTCACTCGTTTGGAGCCTGGCTGGTGCGGCGCAACGCGGCGCTGCTGGGTCTTCCTGCGGGGTTTACGATCTACGACGACGACGATCAAGTCAGTTTGCTGCGCACGCTTTATCCCGAGCGACAGCGCGGGGTGCTCGCGCGCTGGGCGCGCGTGATCTCGCGTGCCAAGGACTACGGGCTGCGCGCGCACGACGACCTCTCGCAGGTTTCGGGTGATCCTGAGTTTCGCGAGATCTACGGCGCCTACGAGAAACGCTTGCGCGAGATCGGGAACCTCGATTTCGGCGATCTAATTCTCTACCCGATCGAGCTTTTGCGCGATCATCCCGAGGTGCGCCGCCGCATTCAGGCGCGTTTTCGGGTGATCTTGGTCGACGAGTACCAGGACTCCAACGTTGCGCAGTACGAGCTGCTTCGCCGGCTCGCCGACGAGCAGACCTACCTCTGCGTAGTGGGAGACGACGATCAGTCGATCTATCGCTTCCGCGGAGCCGAGGTGCGCAACATCGTGACCTTTCCCGATCGCTTCCCCGGAACCGAGGTAGTGAGGCTCGAGCAAAACTACCGCTCCACGCAGCCGATTCTGTCGCTTGCGGGCGCGGTGGTGGGCAACAACTCCGACCGTCTCGGCAAGACGCTCTGGACCGACCGCGAGGCAGGCCCTACCCCGGTCCTCGCGGCGCTGGGAGATCAGGATGCCGAGGTGGAGTTCTGTGTGCGCCTGCTGCAGGACGGGGTATCGGCCGGCGCGACCTCCGCCGGGTCGCCGGTCGCCGGCGGGCGTATTACGGCCGCCGGCACCGCGATTCTCTATCGCACCAACGCGCAGTCGCGGCTGTTTGAAACCGGCTTCCTGCGCGCCGGGATTCCGTACCGCGTGGTAGGCAGTGTGCGGTTCTACGAGCGCGAGGAGATCAAAGATGCGGTTGCGTTTCTGAAGTTTCTCGCGAATCCCCACGACGAGGTTGCGTTTCGACGTATCGTGAACAAGCCCTCGCGCGGAATCGGACCGGCGAAACTCTCGCAGATCGCCGAGATCGCGACCGGGCGCGGTATAGCGTTCGACGAGGCGCTCGCAGTTGCGGCGAAGGCCCAGCGCGGCAAGGCGCGTGCGTCACTCGAGGGCTTTCTCGGGATTCTCTCGGAGGTGCGCCGGAGCTTCGGCGCGGGCCGCCTCTCGGAGCTTGTGGAGCGGATTCTCGAGCGCTCCGGGCTCGCGAGGTATCACGCCGAGCAAGACGAGATCGCCGGCAGCCAGAAGCAAGAGAACCTCGAGGAGCTACACAACGCCGCGTCGTTGTACGCCGGTACCGAGGAGGGCTTGCTTGAGTTTCTCGAGATGCTCGAGCTCGACGCCGAGCGGCAAGCCGAGCTCGAAGACCCCGGCGCCGAAGCGGTCACGCTAATCACGATGCACAACACCAAAGGCCTCGAGTTCGATCGCGTGATCGTCACCGGTCTCGAGGACGGGCTGTTCCCGCGCGAGCAGGACGACCCCACCGAGCTCGAGGAAGAGCGCCGTCTGTTCTACGTAGCGCTCACCCGCGCGCGTACCGAGCTCTACCTCACGACCTGCCGGTACCGCCGGGTCCATGGCCGAACCGTTGAGTGCAGCCCCTCGCGTTTCTTGCAGGAAGTGCCGGAAACGCTCCTGCGGGTGGAAGGCGGCGCGGAGTACGGTGGATACGGTGGATACGGTGGCCGCCGGGGCGAGGACAAAGAGCTTGAGTACCCGGCCGGGAGCGCGGTGTATCACGATGAGTACGGAGCGGGTGTAGTGTACAAGGCCTGGCGTGACGGGCACAACGAGGTCGTGATGGTGCGTTTCGAGACCGGTCAAACGGCGCGCTTTCTGCCGCGTTACTCCGCTCTCGAGCGCATTGGGGACGAGGTGTAGGCCGTGACTGCCGATGAACGCCTCGCGTTGCTTCCGCCGATCCGGCGTGCGCGTGAGTTCTATCTCTACGACCATCGCGGGCGGCGCTACCTAGATCTTGCGCAAAACGGGGGGCGTGCCATTCTCGGCCATCGCCCCAATCGGCTGAGCACGCGGCTGAAGAACGTGCTTTCAAGCGGTCTGCTCGCGGAGCTCCCTTCGGTATACGGCCCGCGGCTCGAGCGCGCGGTTGCGCAGCTCATCGGCGGCCCGTGCGGCGTCAATCACGACGACGGTCGCCGTGGGTGCGCGGTGCGCTGGTATCAGGGGGCGGAGCGTGCGCGCGCCGCTATTGCCGCCGTTCTCGGCGCCGAGCCCGGTGCGGCGCACGACCCGGTGCACCCCGCAGCGGGCGGCCCGGCACCCGACGCAGCGGGCGACGCAGGGGCCGACGCAGCGGGCGGTCTTTCGGAAACCCGCCCCGGTGAGCAACAGCCGGCGGTTTCCTTGTGGCGGCCGTTCCTGGGTGGCCCGGATGCTGCGGGCGCCGCGGGTGCGCAGTGGCGCGCTGCGGCTCGCGTGCTTCTGCCGGTGCTGCCGTTCCCGGGGGCGTTTGCGCCGCAGGTTGTGTGCTTTGCGTCGACGGCGCAACGGCGGCCGGTTGCGGCCGGTATAGCAGCCGCGCAGGACCCGCCCGCCTCGGATCTGGTTTCACCGTGGCTGCTTGCGGGGCTCGAGCGGGCGGCTCTCGCGCTGCAGCAAGACCCGCGCGCGGGCGGCGCACCGGCCTGGCCCCAAACTCGTTCGGTGCAGCGACGCGGGAGCGGGCGCCTGCGCGTGCCGAACTGGGAGGGGTGTGAGTCGAGCCTGTGGCGCCGCGTGGGCCCCTACCTGCTCTGGACCGGCGAAGAAGCGCTGCCGTACGACGAGGCGTTTCGCCGATTTCTCGAGGCTGGATTCTTGCTCAGTCCTGAGCGCGAGGCGCCGAGTATTATACCAGGAAGGTGTTCGCACGGCGAGTTCGCGCGCTTTGTCGCGCTGTGCCGTGAGATAGAAGAGGGCGGGCGATGTTGACCGAACAGGTGCTTGTGATACTGGTACGACTCGCGGTGGGATCGATCGCGACTTTTCTCGCGATTTTGGTGTGGTCGCGCACCCGCGACACCGCCTGGATCTTCGTCGTGATCGCAATGATCCTTCAGTATGGGGAGATCGTATTCACGACGCTCGAGTTATTTGGGTTGGCGCAGGCCGAGCTCGTGGTCTGGGCGGGTGTCCCGCTGGTAGAGATCGTGCTACATACCCTGCCGCTGATATCGCTGGCGGTAGCGTTTGTGATCGTGGTGGCGCGGCGCAGTTGACAGACGGTGCCGATCTTACTACTGTTAGGCTACGAATCGAGCTATAGTCTGGAGGTCGTATGGTTGCACTGCTGGTTGGGGTACTGTTTGTGGCGTTTGCCGTCTTTTCGGTGCTCCCGGTTGATTGGGCGCTGGGTTGGGGACCACAGGTTGTGACGTTTCTCAAGGGTGGCGTGCCGATTTTGGCGGTGTTCGTGGGTTTGATCGCGATCTTGATCGGGATTGCCGACCTAAAAGATAAGGCCGAAGCCAAGAAGGAAGAGGCGCAGGAAGCGGCCGAGCAGAAGCCGGAGTAACGAAGCCGGGCGGCCGGCGGTTGGCGGCCGGGCGTGGGCCCTTGACAAAGCCGTGCGTTTCGTGAAAGCATGCCAACCTACTCAGGTGCAACGCGGTATCTAACGCCCGTACTAAAACAATAGATTATAAGGCGCGAACTACAATGAAAACGGTATTTGTGAATCCAACCAAAATAGAGCGTAAGTGGCACGTTATCGATGCCGATGGACAAACGGTGGGCAAGGTCGCTACCAAAGCTGCGGAGTTGCTGCGCGGTAAGCACAAACCGTGCTTCACACCGCACCAAGAGGTCGGTGATTACGTTATCGTGGTCAATGCCGAGAAGGTGCAGCTAACCGGACGCAAGGCCGAGAACAAACTGTACTACCGGCACAGCGGCTATCCCGGCGCGCTGCGGGTCGAGAACTTCGCGAAGCTGATCCGTCGCAAGCCGCAGTACCCGCTCGAGCACGCGGTTCGGGGTATGCTCCCCAAGAACCGCCTCGGACGCAAGTTGTTCAAGAACCTGCACGTATACGCCGGCGGGGCGCATCCCCATGCGGCTCAAAAGCCCGATCCTATCGAGCTATAAAAGGAGATCAGTGGTGGCAGCAGAGAATCTGGCAGTAGCAATAGGACGACGCAAGACCTCGGTCGCGCGCGTATATCTTCGCCGAGGAGGCGGTACCGTTACCGTTAACGGGCGCCCGGCAGATAAATACTTCCCGAACCCAACGCATCTGTACATGGTGAATCAGCCGCTCGCGGTTACCGACTCGGAAGGTAGCTTCGACATGATCGTCAACGTCAACGGCGGCGGCCCGGCGGGTCAGGCCGGTGCGGTGCGTCACGCGGTGGCGCGGGCGCTCGCCACGCACGACGAAACCAACCACAAGCCGCTGCGAACCAACGGCTTTCTCACGCGCGACCCGCGTATGGTGGAGCGAAAGAAGTATGGACAGCGCGGTGCACGGCGCAAGTTCCAGTTCTCCAAGCGATAATCATACCGTCGTTACGCTTCAGCCAAAAGGGCGCCGCTCGGACGAGTACAAACTGATACTCGACAGCGGCGCCTCTTTTTTGGTGCACCGCTCTGCTGTGGCGCAGGCGGGGCTGTATGAAGGTATCACCATAGACGGGCTCGAGCTCGACCGCCTCATCCGCGAGACCGAGCTGTTGCACGCGCGCGAGAAGGCGCTCGACCTTGTCGCGCGTCGTGAGCATTCGCGACGCGAGCTCGAACAGAAGCTACGGCGCAAACGCTTCCCGGAAGACGCCATCCGTAGCGCGCTCGACGAACTAGAGCAACGCGGCATACTCGACGATCACCGGTTCGCTCGGCTCTGGGCCGAGACCCGCCTGCGCCGTCGTCCTGAGGGGCGTGTGCAGGTCATCGCTGGGCTGGTGCAGCGCGGTGTGGCGCGCGAGGTGGCCGAACGCTGTGTCGCGGAGGTCTACGAGCAACGCACCGCCCTGGTGAACGACGCGTTGCGGCGCGCGGCCGAGCGGGCCTGGCGTGCGGCGGGGTGCTCGTTCGAGCCTGCCGTTCGACGTCTTGTACGTCGGGGCTTTGGTTTCGGCGAAGCGCGCGACGCAATCGAGCGGCTAAGTAATTTAGAAAAAAACGATTTTTATCTCGAATAATCCGTTGACATTCTGGATATAATTCATATACACTATAAGAAAGTCCAAGCGACGATCAGTGAGGGAGGAAAATGGCAAAAACAGACAAGAAGGTGCGAATTTTCTCGGCGCTGGAGGTGGCTAACATCTGTGGCGTCGTTAATCAAACCGCGATAAATTGGATCAAGAACGGCTACCTCAAAGCGTTTACTACCCCGGGTGGGCAGTACAGGGTGTACTCCGAAGACCTCGTGGATTTTCTCCATTCGCGCGGTATGCGGCTGCCGCCGGAGTTGAAAGAGGTGCTTGAGCAGCAAAAGAGCATCGAGGTTGTGCTCGTCGTCGATGACGATGAAGAGTTCAACAACACGCTCAAGCAGTTCCTTGAGAAGAAGTACCCGGATTACACCGTAGAGCAGGCCTTCGACGGCTTTGAGGCCGGCAAGGTGCTCGCCGAGTCAAAGCCCGATATGGTGTTGCTCGACGTAGACCTGCCGGGTATAGACGGGCGCAAGCTGTGTCAGAAGATCAAGGAAGACAGCCCCGCGGTGAAGCCGATCGTGATCGCGATCTCGGGCGTTACCGACGCCGATATCGAGAGTCAGATGATGGAAGCCGGAGCCGATGCGTTTCTCGCGAAGCCTCTGAAGATGGAAGAGCTCCCGCAGGTGATCGAACAACTCGCGGCGCAGCGCACGGTGTAGCATCCGGCGC
>SLBH01000137.1 GCA_007126415.1 Spirochaetales bacterium | reverse complement strand
GGCGGCGGGGGTACCCGCCGCCCGCCGCCCGGCGGACGGGCGCGGCGCGGGCGCGCGTCGCGGGTTAGGAAATCTCGCGCTGCAGCTCGTCGGCTTTGTCGGTAGCCTCCCAACTGAACTGGTCGCGACCGAAATGCCCGTAGGCCGCCGTCTCTTGGAAGATCGGCTTCTTGAGATCGAGCATACGGATAAGCCCGGCCGGGGTGAGGTCAAACACCTTCTGCACCGCCGCCTCGATTGCGCTCTCCGGCACCTGTGCGGTACCAAAAGTGTCGACCGTCACCGAGATCGGGAACGGGACACCGATCGCGTACGCAAGCTCCACCTCGCAACGCGCCGCAAGCCCGGCGGCCACGATGTTCTTCGCGACGTAGCGCGCCATGTACGCGCCCGAACGGTCTACCTTGCTGGGGTCTTTGCCGCTGAACGCGCCGCCGCCGTGGCGGCCCATACCGCCGTACGTGTCGACGATAATCTTTCGCCCGGTCAAACCGCTGTCGCCGTGCGGGCCACCGATCACAAAGCGCCCGGTGGGGTTGATGAAGTACTTCGTGTCTTTGTCGAGCAGCCCGGTGGGCTCCAGCACCGGTTTGATCACCTTCTTGATGATCGTCTCGCGCAACTCATCGTAGCCGACGTTGTCGTCGTGCTGCTGGCTCAAAACCACCGTATGAACACGCGCGGGCTTGCCGTCGTGATACTCCATCGTTACCTGGCTCTTGGAGTCCGGGCGCATCCAGGTAATCGTGCCGTTCTTGCGACACTCGGTTGCTCGCAGCAAGAGCTTGTGCGAATACGTGATCGGAGCCGGCATCAGTTCCGGCGTTTCGTCGCACGCAAAGCCGAACATCATCCCTTGGTCGCCGGCGCCCTGCTCGCCCTCGTAGAGCCCTTTACCCGAGACACCCTGGTTGATGTCGGGGCTCTGCGCGTGAATGGCGTTCATCACGCTCATGCTCTCGTAGTCTAGCCCGTAGGATGGGTCGGTATAGCCGATGCGCTTGGCGACCCCGCGGGCCACCTCTTGAATATCAACGTACGTGCTGGTGGTGATCTCTCCTCCCACCAGCACCAAACCGGTGGTGGTGAAGGTTTCACAGGCCACATGCGACTCAGGGTCGTCGGCTAAGCACGCGTCTAAGACCGCGTCCGAGATCTGATCGCAGATCTTATCGGGGTGTCCCTCGCTGACCGACTCCGAAGTGAAAAGGTATCGTCGTTTCTCCATGCTGTCTCCTTTCGTATCGAGTTTAGTATCGAGTTTAGTATCGATAGTTGTTGCCCTTGAACGGCCCGTCCTTCGGAACTCCGATGTACTCGGCCTGCTCAGGCGTAAGATTCGTTAATGTTGCTCCGATCTTTTCGAGGTGCAGCCGCGCAACCTCTTCGTCGAGCTCCTTGGAGAGCGTGTACACGCCCACCGCGTACTCACCGCGCTTGGCCGCGAGGTCGATCTGCGCGAGCGTCTGATTCGAGAAGCTGTTCGACATCACGAAGCTCGGGTGCCCGGTAGCACAGCCGAGGTTCACGAGCCGCCCCTCGGCGAGCATGAATACCGAGTGCCCGTCGGGGAACCGATACTCGTGCACCTGCGGCTTGATCTCGATGCGCTCAATATCGCTGCGCTCGTTCAGCGCCTCCACCTGTATCTCGTTATCGAAATGCCCGATGTTACACACGATCGCCTGGTCCTTCATGCGCTCCATGTGCTCCACCGTGATCACATCGCGGTTGCCGGTGGCGGTAACGTAGATATCGGCCCACCCGAGCGTGTCTTCAAGCGTCTTGACCTCGTAACCTTCCATCGAAGCCTGGAGCGCACAGATCGGGTCGATCTCGGTGATCACCACGCGCGCGCCGAGCCCACGCAGGCTCTGGGCCGAGCCCTTACCGACGTCCCCGTAACCGCAGACCACGCCGACCTTGCCCGCGATCATGACATCGGTTGCTCGCTTGATGCCGTCCACCAAGCTCTCGCGACACCCGTAGAGGTTGTCGAACTTGCTCTTGGTGACCGAGTCGTTAACGTTGATCGCCGGCACCAGCAGCGAGCCTTCTTTCCCGCGCTGATAGAGACGATGCACGCCGGTAGTGGTTTCCTCGCTCACGCCCTGCCATTCAGACACGACCTGATGCCACCAGCTCGGCCGCTCCTCGGCGATGCGCTTGAGGAGCGCCTTCACCACACGCTCTTCGCCGGCCTCCGACGGGCTCTCAACCCAGTCGTCGCCCTTCTCGAGCTCGTATCCCTTGTGGATCAACAGCGTGGCGTCACCCCCGTCGTCCACGATCTGGTGCGGTCCGGTGCCGTCGGGCCAACTGAGCGCGTCGAGCGTGCACTGCCAGTACTCCTCGAGCGTCTCGCCCTTCCACGCGAACACCGGTGTGCCGCGCGGCTGCGCAGGCGTGCCCCCGGTCTCGGGACGCCCCACCACCACCGCGGCGGCGGCGTGGTCCTGTGTTGAGAAGATATTGCAGCTCGCCCAGCGCACATCGGCGCCGAGCTCCACCAGCGTCTCGATCAAGACCGCGGTCTGAATCGTCATGTGCAGACTGCCGGTGATCCGAAGCGCCGCGAGCGGTTTGCTCGGCCCGTACTTCTCGCGCACCGCCATCAACCCCGGCATTTCTTTCTCGGCGATCTCGATCTCCTTGCGTCCCCACTCGGCGAGGCTCAGGTCGCGAACGCGATACTCCACACCGGCTCCGGCGTCGCCGTTGGCCTGCGTACCTACCTCGGTATTTGTGTCGGTCTTCATGTCGTCGTTACTCCTTAATCCGCAGTAGTGTAGCGTATTCGACGATCTTCGTGAAGGAAGGTGGGCTTGCGGAATTGCGGACCTGCGGACGCGCGCGCGGGGGATTTGAGCCCCTCAATCCGTCACGATTTTGCAAAAACCTTAGCAATTGCGCAAACCTTAACAGTGGGGTGTTTGAGGGACAGTGGGGTGTTTGAGGGACAGTGGGGTGTTTGAGGGACAGTGGGGTGTTTGAGGGACACTGGGGTGTTTGAGGGAGACTGGGGTGTCTGAGAGAGCGCAGTTCACCCATTTTTAGACTGAACTTCGGAGGCGCTACCCAAGCCCGCCGGTGATGCGGCATCTCTTGTCTTGCCGAACGAAACCTCGTGCGCCGGCCTCCCTTCGGCTTCCGCTCCGCAGCGCTAAGACCCGGTCGGCAGGGGGAACGGCGATGGTGGTGGTGGTGGTGCGACCGACGGGGTGAGCCGGGCGGGTAGCGGTCCGGTTGCCGCGCCGCAATGTATGTGCACACGG
>SLBH01000281.1 GCA_007126415.1 Spirochaetales bacterium | reverse complement strand
GCGTCGCTATAGCGAGCACCATCATCTCCGGCAGCCCACCGACGCTCGAGGACAGGACGGCCGTCACCGGATCAAGCGCGCTGACGTGCCCGAGAATGGGGCCGAACACAAACACCAGCGCGAGCGCCCATAGCGCCACAATCAGCGCCGGTCGAACCAGGTTTCTGAGGTCGGCTACCGTTTCGCGCGTTACCTTGCTTCCGATAAAAAGCCCGAGCGCAATCTGCACTATTGGGTCCAGAAGCTCCGGCGAGGCCGGAACCGGTGCTTCGAAAACGCGCAGCGTACCGATAACCACAAGGGCTCCCAGAAGCGGCGGCACCGGCGCGCGAATGAGCGAGAACAATCCCCAGCCGACAACGCCCAGGGTGTACAGCAACAGAAATGCAAAAATATCGTGCATAGTGGTGAACTCGGTCCGACGCCGCACTGCGAAGCCGGCGTCGGGTCTCAATGAGCGAGCCCGTATGGTAGCATGAGGCGGGCCGCGTGTCAGGAGGCGGACTGCGGGCGGGCTGTGGCGTAACGGGGTGCTTCGGCGTACAATAGAGACGAGTCAATCGATAGGGAGGACCAATGGGCGAGGAGAGAGCGACCGGCGGCGAGGAAGTGATGCGCGGGACTGTGCGGCGCATTGCGGATGTGAATGCAGTCGACTGTCCGTGCGGCGTTGCGCGGCGAGTGTTCTCGCGCGAGGACGGAGGGCCGGTCGGTATTCACCATGTCACCATCTCCGAGGACGCGCAGCGTCATTACCACAAACACACCACCGAGTACTACGTGGTGCTCGAGGGACACGGAGAAATCGAGCTCAACGAGAAGCGCGTGGCGGTCGGCCCGGGCGATGTCGTGTTCATCCCGCCGTATACGCGCCACGCAGCGCGCGGGAAGCTCAAGATCATTAACGTGGTCTACCCGCCGCTCGACCCAGCAGATGAGTTCGTAGAGGAATGAAGCGCGGGCCCGATAGGGCACGGCTTTCACGGAAGCGAGCATGAAGCGCGGCAAATCGACAGACATCGTCGTGTGCGACCTCGGACTCTCGTTCGATCCGGTCGGAACGCGCGTGCCGCTGAGATTCGGCTCGGAAACGGTCACGGAAGTGAGCTTTGCGCGCGTTCGGATGCAGGTGGAAACCCGCGGTGGGGGGCGTGCGGAAGGCTGGGGCGAATCCCCACTCAATGTGGGGTGGGCGTGGCCGTCGGCACTGTTGTCGTACCGCGAGCGTTCCGCCCGCCTCGAGGCGTTTTGTCGTGAACTTGCTGAGGCATGGCTTCGGAGCGCGGAATACGGCCACCCTATCGAGCTTGGTCACCGTTTCATCGAGGACCAACTGTGTGGAGTTCGTACCCGCTTTGAGGCTCGGCGGTGCTCTGCGCCGGCGGATGAGCTGCCTTGGTTGGCGTCCCTGATCTGTGCGGCGCCGTTCGACATCGCCCTCCATGATGCCTTCGGCCGAGCGAACGGACTGCCCACGTACCGAACGTACGGCCCCGAATACATGAGCTCAGATCTCTCGGCGTACTTCGAGGGTGCGGCGTCTGCCCAGCGCTTCGCCGGACGCTATCCGGTGCAGTACCTCTGCGCGAAACCGCCTCGGCGGATTCCGGTGTGGCACCTTGTCGCCGGCGCGGATGCGCTCCGGACCGAGGAGCTTACCGGCGATGAGCCTGACGACGGATACCCGGTAACGCTCGAGCAGTGGCTGCGGCGCGACGGGCCGATGTTTCTCAAGATCAAGCTTTGCGGTGTCGATTGGGACTGGGACTACAACAGATTGCTTGAGTCTGGGGAGATCGGACGGGCGTTCGGCTCTCCGGGGTTGAGCGCCGATTTCAACTGCATGGTGAGCGACGGCGAGTACGTCCCCAGCCTGCTCGAGCGCCTGCGGCGAGGCGCGCCCCAGGTTTATGACGTGCTTCGCTACGTGGAGCAGCCCTTTGCGGTCGATCTTCATACGCACGACCCGGCGGCGATACAGGCGATCGCGGCGCACAAGCCGGTGTTCATAGACGAGAGCGCCGACACCTGGAGGAGCGTCGCGCGTAGTCACGAGCTCGGATGGACCGGCGTGGCGCTCAAGACCTGCAAGACACAGACCGGGGCGCTGCTCGCGCTGGCGTGGGCAAAGGAAGCGGGGATGGAGTTGGTGGTGCAGGACCTGAGCAACGCCAGGCTCGCGCAGATTCCGCACGTCCTCCTCGCCGCGCATGCCGGTATCGAGCTAGGGGTGGAGAGCAACGGCATGCAGTTCTATCCCGCGGCCTCAGCCACCGAGGCGCGCATTCACCCCGGCCTTTACCGTCGGCGGGCCGGTATGCTCGATCTCGGCTCACTATCCGGACCCGGCTTCGGGTACCGGCTCGAGGAGTTCGCCCTGCGGCTCTGACGTAGTGTTGCCGCCGAACAGCAGTTCGGGGGCGTGCTGTAAGACGAGCACCGCGGCGCCGAGGGCCGCGGCGTCGGGTCCGAGCTCTGCGGTGATTATTGTGGTCGCGGCAAGTGGATAAGCCATTGCTCTCCGCCGAACCTTACCGCGAAGCATCTCCACAAACAGTTGGCTACCGGCGCCGGACTGTCCGCCGATCACAATCATCTCCGGGTTGAAGAGGTTGACGAGGTTCCCAATCGCTATTCCGAGATACTCGGCCGCTTCTTCGAGGATACTTGTAGCGAGCGTGTCGCCTTCCTCGGCTGCTCTGAACACTGCGGGCGCGTTCAAGGCTTCGGGGCGCTCGGCGTAGCGCTCGAAGAGGATGCCGTGTTGCGTCTCTCGCAGCCGCTCACGCGCCCGTCCGGCGATAGCGGGATCGGAGACCAACTGTTGAAGGCACCCGCGATTCCCGCATCCGCACAGGGGGCCTTCGGGGATGACGGTTGTATGGCCCAGTTCGCCGGCGCTGGAGTTTGTTCCGATGTAGAGTTCACCACGATGGATGATTCCTGCGGCAACGCCGGTACCGATCGAGACATAGATCAGGTCCTGAGCGCCTTTGGCTGTACCTCGCCAGCGCTCACCCAAAGCGCCCACCTTGCTTCGATTGGCAACGTAGACCTCCAACCCCGTGCGTGACTGCAGGAGGGCCTTGAGCGGAACGTCGAACCAGTCGAGATCTGTGGCGCTTTGAATGATTCCGTTGCGCATATCGACCAGCCCGGGGGACCCTACGCCTAATCCACGGAAAATTCGCCGCCCTCCGTTGCGGTTCAGCACCCGGGCAACCGCATCGCTCAGGGCCTCTACCGCTGCCTCGGCGCTGCTGCCGAGAATCTCAATATC
>SLBH01000308.1 GCA_007126415.1 Spirochaetales bacterium | reverse complement strand
TGTAGCGCCACGGTGATCGCGATCGATGTGCCGAGCGGAGTGGGTGACGGCTTTCGCCGCGGGTACGCCGCGGTGCACGCCTCGCTAACGCTCACGGTGGAACTTCCGAAGCAGGCGCTCTATCTGCCGTACGCGCGCCCGTTCTGCGGGGAGATCGAGGCCGTCTCGATTGGGTTCCCCCCGCAGCTCCTGCACCGGCTTGAAAGCGGCGTGGTTGCGCTCTCGGATCGCGACCGCGAGGCGCTCCTGCCGCCGCCGGTTGCGGCGGCGCATAAGGGCGCGCGCGGAGTGCTCGCGGTGTTCGCCGGTGCACCGGAAACCGGCGGGGCGCTGCTGCTGGCCGCCGGTGCGGCCTCACGCGGGCCGTGCGGCTACGTAACCGCATACATCGACGCCGAGCTCTACAACGCGGTATCCGGACGCTATCCTTCGCTGGTTATTCGCACGCTTGCCGCCGGCGGCGTGCTCGAGACGCCGTTGTCGCCGCCCGCCGACGCGCTCTTGTGCGGTCCGGGGTGGGGAAGCGCATCAAACCGCGATGAGCTGCTTGCGAAACTGCTGGAGTCGGGGCTGCCGGGGGTTCTCGACGCCGACGGCCTCCGGGTGCTCGCGCGGCTTCGCGCCGACGACAACGCGCCGGAGCTCGGCGGCCGCTGGGTGCTCACACCGCATCCGGGCGAGGCGGCGCTTCTCACCGGGCATAGGGCCGGAGAGCTGCTGGAGCGTCCGGTTGAGACGGTCCGTGAGCTTGCCGAAACCTACGACTCGGTTGTGGTGCTCAAGGCGCATGTCACCTACGTCGCCGATCCCGCCGATGAATGCGTGTATGTGATCGACGGGATGAACCCCGCGCTCGGGACCGCCGGTAGCGGCGACGTCTTGGCCGGCGTCATCGCGGGATTGTTGGCGCACGGTTTGAGCCCGTCGCGCGCAGCCTGCCTCGGGGTTTTGATACACCAGCACGCCGGAGCCGGGGCTGCTCGAGAGCTAGGCTGGTACGACGCCGAACAGGTGCTGTCCTATCTCGGGCGTTCCGCCGTCGCCGGTCAGTGGAACGGTGGAGATGAGTAAGCGTCGCGGGTTCGAGATTCACGGCGCCTCCGACGACGCGCACCGCAGGGGCGCCGGCCGCGAGTCCTACGATGCGCGTTATCGCTTCAACTACAGTCGCGAGGAGCGCGAGGCGCGTGCCGGGCGCAGAGTCCCTGATAAGCCGGGGTCGTTCTTCTCGAGACACCGCGGCACCGTAATTCTGCTGTTTGATCTCATGATCATCGCGGTGGTGTTTGTGGTGTTCCGCAGCTTTCTGATGCCCGAGCCGCACAAAGAGGTCCTTGGAGGCTACGAGTTCGAGCTGCAGGCGGTTGCGGATCAAGATGAGCTCGTGCTGCGCATGCGCGTCGTGCGGCGGTCTGAAGCCGATGCGCGCGAGGAGCGCCCCGATACTGCGCGTTCCGGAATCTTCGAGGTTCGGGTTCCTGCCGATCCCGAGCAGCCCGAGCTCGTGGGCTTCGTCGATCTTCTTCCCACCGGAGAGCGGCCGAGAATTCACGAAGAGCGCCTCGCCCGTGACGCGGTGGCTTCCGATACCGTCACTGCGCGCGTGATTATGGACGAGCAAGAAGTCACTCTCTCAACGCGCCTACCGCGATGACGGCGCAGGCGCGCGCGAGCTTAGATGCGGCTGCCGCGTTTCCAGCACCGCCCAACCGCCCGGCACCGCGGCGCCACGTACCGCCCAGCGCACCACCCGGCACAGCCGAGCGCCATCCTAACGCGCTTCCGGCGCGCTTCTCGCTTTCAGTTGACCGCTCACCGGATGCTACGATACTCTTAAACTGAACGTCGCAACAAGACAAGCGAACGAAAACGAGGAGAGGCTATGATCCAGATTTACTTAGTATCGGTTGTCGTTAACCTACTTGCCGGTATCACCCTGGCGTACGGGTTTCTCGATACGCGCCTGCCTTTGAGCAGCGCACTCAACGGCGAATTATTTGAGCAGCCGAGGTTCTGGTTCGGGCTGGGGTCGGTGAGCTTCATTGTAGGGTTCCTCAAGCTCCTCTCTGGAGTGGCCGAGATGCCGGTCATCGGCGATCTGCTGCCTGCAATCGCCGGGCTCATGATGGGTATGACTCTGTTGGTACAGTTCTACCGCAGTCGTGCCGACGTGGTTCCCGACGCGGTAGTAACGCTCGAGAAGGTGTTCGTCGCGAACAAGACGGCGGTCGGCATCGTAGGTATTGTGGTTGCGCTCGTGCACTTTCTCTTCCCGCGCATCCTTTTTCTGTAGCGAGTTCTGCAGAGATGGAGTTAGGTCTATGCAGCGGTCGGTAGCCGGTGTTGCGGTTGACGATCAAGGCCGAGTCTTGATCGGCAAGCGCAAGGCCGGAGGAAGTCTTAGTCGCAAATGGGAGTTCCCGGGCGGGAAGTTGGAGTGCGGCGAGGCGGTTGAGACCGGGCTGCAGCGTGAGTTCCGAGAGGAGCTCGCGGTCGATATTGCGGTGGGGCCCCGCCTTGCCGCGGCGGAGTTCGCGCACAAGGGTGTTCCGTTTCTGCTCGAGGCCTACGCGGTTACACTTCTCTCACACCGACTGCAGCTCCGTGAGCACGAGCGAGTAGAGTGGGTTGACCCCAACGGCCTGGCGGCGTACGACCTCGCCGAGTCCGACCGGCGCCTGCTTCCGGATTTGCTGTCCGGGATGCCCCCTACGGGATCACCGTCCCGGGTGGAACTACACCGTTCTTCGGAATGATGATGATACCGTCGCGGGCGTAGTGCGTTGGGTAGTCGCCGTCGGGCGGGTTTGGATCATCTAGCCCAATGCGGCAGTTCGCCCCGATGCGGGCGTTCTTGTCGATGATGGTATGCGCGATGCGACTTCCTTCGCCGACACCGATATCCGGCACACCGTTTGCCGCGTTCTCCGCACGTGTTTCGGCGCTTTCGTAGTAGTCGGCACCCATGCAGATCACCCCGTCGAGCGACGCCCCTTTGTTGATGGTGGAGCGCACGCCGATGATTGAACGGTGCAGCGTGGCGTCGGTAATGATGGAACCGTCGGCGGTAATGCTCTCCGACATGGTGCACCGGTTGACCTTGGTAGCGGGTAGGTCGCGCCGATGTGTGTAGATCGGCATGTCTTCGTCGTAGAAGTTGAAATCCGGCGAGATCGAGGTCAAGTTGAGGTTGGTGTCGTAGAACGAGCGGATTGTTCCGATGTCTTCCCAGAACCCGGTGAAGATATGGGTATTGATCTGCACCTTCCCGATCAGCATCGGGAGAATCTCTTTGCCGAAGTCGTCTAGGTTGTTGTCGAGCGCACGCTCAAGCGCCGAGGCATTGAAGCAATAGATGCCCATCGAGCCCAAGTACTCCTTGCCGGCGGACTTGAGCGCCGGGTCGGGGTGAATCTCGGACGGAATCTGCAGATGCGAGATGTCTCGCTCGATCGGCGGCTTCTCAACGAACTCGGTGACGCGAGATTTGGAATCGGCAACGAGAATACCGAACCCGGTTGCCTGCTCGCGGGTTACCGGGGTAGCGGCAACCGTGATCTCGGCGTCGCTCTCAACGTGACTGCGATAGAACTCGGCGAGATCCATACGGTAGAGCTGATCGCCCGAGAGAATGAGGTAGTGCGACGGCTCCTGTGTGCGGAAATGCACGAGGTTCTTGCGTACCGCGTCGGCGGTGCCTTCGTACCAGCCGCTATGCTCAAAGGTCTGCTCCGCGGCGAGTATCTCGACGAACCCCCGAGAGAAGGAATCGAAGATGTAAGTGTTGAGGATGTGTAGATGAAGCGAGGCTGAGTTGAACTGCGTCAAGACGTAGATCTTCTTAAACCCCGAGTTGATGCTGTTTGAAAGCGGAATATCGACGATGCGATACTTTGCGCCGAACGGCACCGCCGGCTTTGCGCGCTCAGCGGTTAGGGGATATAGCCGGGTGCCTTTACCTCCGCCCATCACAATTGATAATACGTTATTCATGGTTCATCCTCTTGAGTAGTTGGTGCATTCTAGGCGCCAATTCCTGCTGCCGTCAAGCGAATGCCGATCGCGGCAGATCGATATTCCGCTTTCTGCGCAAAACATGCTACCATCGGTGCCGGAGAGCTTATGAGTGTGATCGAGCGCGTGCTTACCGAGCTACGCAACGACCCGGTGTTCACCGGGAACGTCACCCGCTGGGAAGAAATACCGGCGCGTGAAGGCCGTTACGCCGACCTTCCGGCAGATCTGCATCCAAAGCTCCGCGGCGCGCTTGTTAGCGCCGGAGTCGAGCAACTCTACAGCCACCAGGCCGAGAGCTATCGCGCGGTGCGCTCCGGGCGCGACGTGGTGGTTGTTACCCCCACAGCGTCGGGCAAGACGCTGAGCTACAACTTACCGGTGCTGCAGGAACTCCTGAGCGCCCCCGAAGCGCGCGCGCTGTACCTGTTTCCTACCAAGGCACTGAGCCAGGATCAGCAGGCGGCGTTGAATCTATCGGTGGAGAGCGGCGAACTCGGCATCAAGGTCGCCACCTACGACGGCGACACACCCGACTCGGTACGTGCCGCGGCGCGAGATACCGGGCGAATCATCATCTCAAACCCCGATATGCTGCACGCCGGCATTCTCCCCAATCACCCGAAATGGATCAAGTTTCTCGGTAACCTCGCGTTCGTGGTGATAGACGAGATACACACCTATCGCGGGGTGTTCGGTTCGCACATGACCAACGTGGTACGGCGGCTGCGGCGCGTAGCGCAGTTCTACGGTGCCGACCCCACCTTCATCTGTTGCTCCGCTACTATCGGCAATCCACGCGAGCTCGCCGAGCGCATCGTGGAGCGCCCGGTAGAGTTGATCGACAACAACGGCGCGCCGGCGGGCGCTAAGCAACTCATTCTCTACAATCCTCCCTTCGTAGACCGCGTTCAGGGAATTCGGCGCGGGGTGGTGCAGGAGGCGCGCTCCTTGGCGCTGCGGTTCTTGAAGGCCGGGGTCAAGACGATTGTGTTTGCGCGATCGCGTCTGCGAACCGAGTTGATCGCAGACTATATTCGTAAAAGCCTTGCAAACGTCTACACCGACGACGGGCGCATCCGGGTAGAGGCGTACCGAGGCGGGTACCTGCCGAGCGAACGGCGTGCGATCGAGGCCGGGCTTCGCGACGGTACGGTGCAGGGTGTGGTCTCTACCAACGCGCTCGAGCTCGGCATAGATATCGGCGGTCTCGACGCCGCCGTGATGGCGGGGTTCCCAGGTTCGATCTCATCGTCATGGCAACAGGCCGGGCGCGCAGGGCGGACGCAAAACCTCTCGGTTGCCGTTATGGTCGCGTCCTCGGCCCCGCTCGATCAGTACATGGTGAAGCACCCCGAGTACTTTCTTGGCCGCCCGCCGGAGCAGGGCTTCGTAGACCCCGATAACCTGCACATTCTCATGTCTCACCTGCGCTGCGCGGCGTTCGAGTTGCCGATGCAACCGGAGGAGCAGTTTGCACCGCAGAGCGAGATCTACCTGCAGCACCTCGAGGAACAGGGCACGGTCCGGTTCAGCGGAGGAGCCTACCACTGGTCCGACCGCTCGTACCCGGCCGAGGGCGTAAGCCTTCGCAGCGCAACCTCCGACAACGTCGTGATCGTCGACACCACAAACGGCGAGCACAGCGTAATCGGCGAGACCGACCGCCCGTCGGCCAAAGAGGTCCTGTTCGACAACGCAATCTATCTGCACCGCGGCGAACAGTACGTCGTTACGCAGCTCGATCTCGAGAACCGCAAGTGCGTGGTTGAGCGCACCGAGGTGAACTACTACACCGAGGCACTCGTGAAGCGCGATATCAAGGTGCTGCATGAAGACGAAAGCTTTGACGCCGGAGGCGCACGGCTTGTTCTCGGAGATATCCTGGTGCGCACGCAGGTCGCGAAGTTCAAGAAGATCCGCTTTCAGTCGCACGAGAACGTGGGCTACGGTGAGGTTGCGGTGCCGGAGGAAGAGATGCACACGCGCGCGTTGGCGATCGTGTTCGAGCGTGGCTCGCGCGCCGGAGACGCGCTGCAAGAGCTCGACCCGGCGATGCGCGTACCGGCGGTGGTGCGCATCGGCGCGTTGGCGAAGAACGTCGCTCCGGTGTTTCTGTTGTGCGAGAGCTCGGATCTGCGGGCGGCCGAGCGGCTGCGAGATCCGCATTTCGGCAGGCCGTGCCTCTATATCTACGACGGATATCCCGGCGGTATCGGGCTCGCCGAGGCGTTCGGTTACAAGCTGGACACCATTCTGCAGGCGGCGCTCTCGCTGGTGCGCTCGTGTGATTGTGGCGAGGGCTGCCCGTCGTGCGTGGGCCCGCGCGACCCGCAGGAAGAGGTCGACGGCAATCCGAAGGAAGCGGTGATCGCGTTCCTTTCGGGGTGGCTCGGCGCCGCCGCAACCGCGGCGGCGGAACAAGCGCTCCAATGAGCGCGGACCTCTACCAAAGGCTCGAGCTTCTCAAGCGGATACGCGGCGGCGCGGCGGGTGGGGAACGCGCCGGCGCGTCGCGTAGCCCGAGAGGCGCAGGGCCCGGCGGTGGGCAGGCTCCGGGCCTTTCCGGCTTCGTAGCGGCGGAGGCCGGTGTGTGTTTCCGGGTTGTACGGGAGCCGGCGCCTAAACTCGCCGAGCTGCTCGAGCGCGGCTCTCCGCTCCTGCCGAGCGGATTCGGTCGCGAGAACCTGCGCTTCTTCGACCTCGAGACCACCGGATTGAGCGGTGGTGCCGGTACCAAGGTGTTTCTCGCCGGAGTGGCGTTTCTCGAGGAGCGCGAACTCGTACTCGAGCAGTGGCTCTTGACCGAGTACGGTGCCGAGTCGGCGTTTCTGGAGTTGATCGCGGAACGGTTTCCGCAGGATGCGTTGTATGTCTCGTATAACGGCAAGGCCTTCGACGCCCATCAGCTCAAGACACGCTTCTTGATGCACCGCCGTCAGCATGTCTTGCGATACCACCTCGACTTGCTCTACCCGGCGCGCCGGTTGTGGCGGAGTCTGCTGCCGAGCTGTGGCCTCTCCGAGCTCGAGCGGCAGGTGCTCGAGATCGAGCGCGAAGACGACCTGCCGAGCTTCGAGGTTCCGGAGCGCTACTTCGAGTTTCTCGACCGCCGTGATCCCGCGCTACTCGCACCGGTGGTCGCGCACCACTACCACGATATCCTGAGCCTCAGCGCTCTACTGCTTACGATACACGAGGTTTTCAGCGATCCGCTCGGATGTCTCGAGCGTGGGCGCCCCCGCTTTGATACGCTTCAAGCGGCGCTCTGGATGCTACGTCGGTCGTCGGCCGACAGGCTCGATGCGGCGGCCGACGAGGGCGGGACCGTCGCGTTGCGGCGCAACGCCGAGCGCCTCCTATCGACGCTCCTGTCCGAAGGCGGGGCAAACTCGGAAGAACTCGCCCGCGCTGCGCTGGTGCTGGGGGCTGAGTGGAAGCGCGCCGGCCGCTACAGCGATGCCGAAGCGCTCTATCGCTCAGCTGTGAACGCAAGCTGTGATCCGCGCCTCGCGGTTGAGCTCGCCAAGATTCTCGAGCATCAGCGCGGTGCCGTCGGCGAGGCGCTCGAGCTGGTTGAGTCGGCAGACTCGGCGCGCTGTTCGCGCGCGCTGCGCGCGGAGCTTGAGCACCGGGGCGCGCGCCTACGACGTAAGCTCGCGCGTGCGGCCGACTGACTTGCACCGCGCAGGTTACACGACGAGATAGATTAATCGACGAACTGGCGCACGGTCTAGTGTCGCATGCGGCGCTGCAGCGCGCGCATATAGAGCTGTTCGTAGCTCTGCGCCGCCCGATCCCATCCAAACTCGGTGCGCATGCCGCGCAAGCGCATCTCGGCGAACCGTTGTGGTTGCGTGCGGTACACCCGCACCGCGCGTTCCACCGCGTGGTAGATCTCGGTCGGGGTACTGCTTGCGAACAGGAAGCCGGTGCCCTCACCGGAGGGATCGTCGGCATCTATGACCGTGTCGCGAAGGCCTCCGGTGTGAGTTGCGACCGGGATGCTGCCGTATCGCAGGCTGTACATCTGGTTCAATCCGCACGGCTCGTAGCGAGAAGGCATCAGGAAAAAATCGCTCCCGGCTTCGATGAGATGTGCAAGCGGCTCGTCGAATGCGCTTTCGTAGGCGAGGTTCGGATATCGCTGCGCGAGCTCCTGGAGGCGTTGCTCATGTCGTGGATCTCCGGTCCCGAGAACCACCATCTGTACATCCGGCTCGGCGAGGACTCCGGGCAGGCAGCCGTAGTGCGGCTCGAGCAGCTCAGCGAGCCCCTTTTGGTCGACCAACCGCGCAATCATGCCGACCAGAGGTGTTTTGGGGTTAGCCGGGAACTCAAAACGCTGCTGTAGCGCGGTCTTGCACGCGAGCTTGCCCGAGAGGTCATCGGCATTGAAGTTTGCGGGCAGTAGTGGATCGGTCGACGGATCCCAGAGCTCCTTGTCGATACCGTTCAGGATTCCGTACAGTTCGTTCGAGCGTGAACGCAGCACTCCGTCGAGACCGAACCCAAACTCGGGCTGCTGTATCTCTTCAGCGTAACTCGGCGAGACCGTCGTGACCATATCGGCGCAGAGAATGCCGCCTTTGAGCGAGTTGATTCTGCCGTAAAACTCGAGCGCCTCGCGGCCGCGATCGCCGGTGTCCAGCGCGAGGCGATGGAGCTGACCGAGCTCAAAGACGCCTTGATATCCGAGGTTGTGAATGCTGAACACACCGGCGGTTTCGGTGAACGGGGGCTTCGTCTCCACCGTGCGAAGGTAGACGGGAACGAGTGCGGTAGGCCAGTCGTGTGCGTGCATGATATCCGGGCTCCAGTTCAGCTTGCGGCAGATCTGAAACGCGGCTCGCGAGAGTACCGCGAAGCGTAACAGGTCCTCGTTTGAGCCGCCGTCGCCGGGGCGCGCGTATATTGCGCTTTTGCCGAACAGTTCGAGGTGCTCAACGAGGTAAACCGTAACCGGATAGCCCGCATTCTCGAGGCGACTCTCGAGCACCTCGGTCCAGAACTCCTCGTGTGCCATAGGAACTCCGAGAGCGCCGGACAGAGGCGCGGCGCCGTTCCTCGCCGCATCGGCGTAGCGCGGCATCACGATCCGGACGTCGTGGCCGCGGCGGGCGAGCTTAGCCGCTAACGCCGGAACCACATCGGCGAGACCGCCGACCTTCGCGAACGGTACCGCTTCGCTGGTAACCATCATGATTCGCAGCGGGGGCGCGCTTGTCGACGTTGCTCCGATTCCGTGTGCCATTTTCAAACCCTGTACTATTGCGTTAATGATAGTAGCTGATAACAAAGAACCGGCCGTCGGTGAACCCGAGATTTCGGTACATGCGACGCGCGGCGTGATTCTGCGTCTTCACAAATAACGAGACGGCTTTGCCCTCCCGGCGCACCCTACGCATCAGTATCTCCATGAGATGCCCGCCGACGCCGCAACCGCGGTACTCGGGCTCGGTAAACACGCCTCCGATTTGATCGTAGCGGAATCCCCGCGCGTTTGTTCCGGCCTTTGCGATCGGGACACCGTTGAGTTCTGCGAGATACACAACCTGTTGTTTTAGGTCGCTGCGGAGCTGCCTCCGGGTGGCCTCCATATTCAGAGCGCGATTCGGCAACAAGACCTCCTCACGCTCGTATTTCGCTTGTAGCGGCAGAAGCCGTCGCGTATCGGCCGGTCCGGCCTCCCTCACGAGCGGCTCGCGACTCAGCCGCGGTGGTTGACGCGAACCGGGCGGGGCAACAGCCTGCATCATGTAATACTCCACGCGATGGCGAGGCGGCCGCCCAATCGTTCGCTCGAGCGCCTCAACATCCTCGGCGAGCCCCATAAAGGTGGGATAGCGCCCTAACGCGGTCTCGAGCCGGGGCGCGAGCTCGCGGACTACCGGCTCGCGCTGCCGGGAACTCAACCCTGCGAGGACAGGGTAACAGAAGCCGTGTGTCGTTTCCAGAACCGCCGCGCAAATCGGATCAACGAGGTCTCGCTCGGTGTAGAAATGTACCACCGCGGCGCGGCGGTTCGGCAGGCGCGCGCGCCGGCCGTCGCGCAGCTGTGAGGTGAACCCAACGCAGCTCCACTCTTGTGACAGCAAGAACGCGAGCACGCGATCGAGGTCGGCGGTTCCGGCGCTGTACCACGGCATCGCGACTCACCATCCGGTGGGCAGACGGAACGGCACGCGTCCGGAAGGTTTGATCTCACCAAGCAGTGTTGCAAATCCGGTCTCGAATGACTTGCGCCCGATACCGTAAACCGCAACCGCTGCGTCTACCCATTTGTGCTCCGCGAGATAGGCCGGCGTCAGCGTTGAGAGCACGATCACGCTCCCGTTGTGCTCGCGCAACAACTCCAGGAGCTCTTGCGTCGCCGGGCTGGTCAGGGAAAACACGATCACGTCGTAGTTGGATCTTGCACGTTCGATCGCGCTACGATCGGCGGCAGAGACGTCGTAGAACGATGAGCGCAGCCGCAGAGTGTCGGCTCCGGGGAGTCGTGAGCGGCCTTCCGAAAGAAACCACCGGTTTCCGCCTACCAGAAGCACGTCGGTTGCACGATCGCTGCTGAGCGGGAGCGCGTTGTCCTTGATAACCGAGACGCTGCGCGCGGCATGGTCGAAAAAGAACTCTTGTCCGGGTTGATTGGATATGTGTAAGGCGAGCTGATCGTCGCGAGGTTGCAGTGTCACGCGCTGCGCATCGCGAAGATAATCCAGCTTGGTGCGCAGGATGCGCTCCACAGAGGCATCGACCTCGGCTCTAAACTCGTCGTTATTCCGATACTCGCCGAACACGGTTCGCCATACTTCGCCGTTGAGCGCCGGGGTCTGCGACAGCATCACCATATCGGCACCGGCTTTGAGCGCCTCGAGCGCGAGACGGCCGAAGCTCAGCCCCCGGCGGCGCTCGTAAACGCGCGCGCCGCTCATCTGTAGATCGTCGGTGATCATGAGCCCTTCGAACCCGAACTCCTCGCGGAGCAGCGTAGTGTTGAAGTATCGCGAAAGCGAAGCCGGCAGCCCGGGCTCGATTATCTCGGGAAAACTCAGGTGACCGCTCATGACCGCGGGAATTCCCTCCCGGATCAAGTACTCGTACGGCACAAGGTCGCGATCACGCAGGTCCTCGATTGTTTCGTCGAGTACCGGCAACACGCCGTGGGAATCCTCGGATGCGTTCCCATGACCGGGGAAATGCTTAGCGGTGGCGATTACGCGGTTGTGCTCCAGGCCGCGATAAAAGGCGTTGCCGAGAATGGCTGTCTGTAACGGGTCGTCCGAGAAGGCTCGCGAGCCGATTACGTGCGCCTCGAAGTTGGTGTATACGTCCACCGTAGGCGCAAAATTCATGTTTATGCCAAGCGCCCGCAGCTCGCGTCCAATGTGGTATCCGCTGAGGTAGGCGTCATCCGGCAGACCGGTGGCCCCGATCGCCATGTTCCCCGGTGTCATCGAGGTGGTTCCGCGTACGTGTCGAATCCACCCGCCTTCTTGATCGGTAGCGGTGAACAGCGGGACCGCGTGTTCAGTAGCGAGGGCGGCGGCCTGCATCGAGCGAATTGATTCGTTCAAGACCGTGAGGTCCTCGGCGTTCCAACCGAATATCTTGACGCCGCCGAGCCCACGCTGCGTGATCCAGTCCATGATGCGATCGCTCGGCTCTACTCCTTGCCAGCCGAGCAAGAAGACCTGGGCAACGCGTTCCTCATCGCTCATCGCCCCCATGAGCTCCGAAACCACTGCGGATACCTCATCCGAACGCCAAAATCCCGGCAATGCATCGCCGTCCGACCCACGCTCGCGTACCAGAGCGGGCACAGCGGGGGAGCCGGGAGCCGCTTTGGGGGCCGCTTTAGGGGCCGCCGAGTGATCGCCGTCGTTGCCGGAACTCTCCGCCGTTGCGGACTCGAGGTCTACGCTTAATCCAATGCCGAGAACCGTCAGACTCAACAGCATGACGATAGCGAGCGGGAGCGCTGCTCGACGTGTCTTTGTCGCGACCACGGCTTTTGTCCAGGAGGAACGCGGCCGCCGCTGTGAGAACCATCGTTGCTTTGCGGACACGCCCGAATTATAAACAAATTCGCCCCTTCAAACCACCCCGCGCGCCCCGAGTTGCCGTCCCAAGATACCGTCTCGAACGCGTGCGAGAGCAACCTTATCGCTGTCCTTGGCCTTTATTTGGGGGTGAATTGTGCCGATAAGAGTACCGAAACGGTGTAGAGGAGGTCGTGGGTGGCGGCATTGCAGAGGCGTATTCGTGAGTTCAGAGAGGCGATAGAAACCGAGATCACGCTACTGGAGTGTGTGGCAACGCGCCAGAACGACCTGCGCAAACACCTTGTCGAGCGTAACTGGCCGGAGCTGGACCGCGTGATCAAGGATTTAGAGCGCGTTTCGGGCGAGGTCGCACAAATCGAAGAACGCCGCGTTAGCTTAGCGCACGCTATTGTGGCGCACGATCCCGCGGCTCAGCAACCGGGGATCCGGGCGATTCTGCGTCGTGCCGGCTCGGAGGAGCGTGCTGCACTCAACGACGCGTACCGTCGGCTAAAGATCGCGGTGCTGCAGGTTCAGGCGGGTGCTCGCGGCATCAAGAGCTACGCAACCGAGGCTATCGACACAACGCGTGAGGTTTTGCACGAGTTGTTTCCGACCGACACCGACGGCCAGTACGCCCGCGACGGCGTTAAGCAACGCGGCGCGCAGCGCGCGTTGATCCTCGATCAGACGCTCTGAGAGCGGGAGTTCGCCATGCAGTCGACCTTCGCAGGGATAGAGATCGGAAAACGAAGCCTCCTCGCGCATAACCGCGGGCTCAGTACAATTGGGCACAACCTCTCGAACGCTTCAACCGAGGGCTACAGCCGCCAGCGTGTGGACCTGCAGGCCTTCCACCCGCTCGCGCGCGCGCAGTTGAACCGCCCCGAGCGGCCGGGGCAGCTCGGCCAGGGCGTTGAGGTGGCGCGCATCGAGCGCGTGAAAGACATGCTACTCGAGGGGCGCATCGTATCGCAGAGTAGCCTCGAGGGCTACTGGACGCAGCGCGAGCGCTTCACGCTCATGGTAGACCAGGTCTACAACGAACCGACCGAGCACTCGGTGCGCGATCTCATGGACCGCTTCTGGGACTCATGGCAAGAGCTCTCGATACACCCGGAGCAAACCGCGGCCCGTGAGCAGGTTCGCGAGCGAGCCGAGTCTTTGATCGAGGGCATCAAGCAGCGCAACCGGAGCCTGAACGAGATCCGTTCGATGCTCGAGGACGAGGTCCGCGGCAAGGTGCGGGAAGTGAACGAGCTCGGGCGCGAGATTGCCGAGCTCAACCTCGAGATCACCAAGTCAAAGGCAGCCGGCGACAATCCCAACGACCTGCTCGACCGGCGCGACCTGTTGGTCGGCAAGCTTGCAGAGTACATCGAGGTATCGATCGAGACGCGCAACCCGCACGAGTTCACGGTTCATACCGGCGGACATCGTTTCGTTCAAGGCGGCATCGTGCGCGAGTTCGAGACCGTTCCGGAACCGGCGAACAACGGCTTCTCGAGGGTGGTTTGGAGTCACAGCGGCGAGGACGTGGAGCTCCGCACAGGCGCGCTCGGTGCGCTCGTTGAGCTGCGCGACGAAGATCTGCGCGGTGAGTTACAGAGTCTCGACAACATGACGATCAACTTCATCGATCTGGTCAACGACACGCACCGCGACGGGTACGGCCTCGACGGAGAGTCGGGGCGTGACTTTTTCGTGGAGTATCCGGCCGTACTGAACGTGATCGGTAACTACGACCGTAGCGGTGACGGCGCCTTCGATCATACCTATCTCTTTCGTGTTACCGGGACCAATGAACTCGATGCGCAACAGCAGATCGGTATCGACGGCACCATGACGCTCGCCGGCCCCGACGGCACAATCGATATCGAGTATCATCCCACCGACACCGTTGAGGACGTAATCGCGCGGATCAACACCAGCGGGGCCGAGCTCGGCGCGCGGCTCGACCGAGACAATCGGCTGAGCCTCAAAGCGACCGCGGCGTCGGATATGGATAACCCTGATTTCGTCATCCGTCAACTCGAGGACAGCGGGCAGTTTCTTGCCGGGTACGCCGGGCTCTTGACCGGAACCGGCGCCGACAACGCCTATCGCTTCGACGAGCCGAACATGACCGATATGCTTGTCGCCGAAAGTGGGTTCCAGGTGGCGCCGTTGAACAACCCTTCAGGTTGGATGCGACTGAACCGCGAAATCGAGCAGGATGTCTCCAAGATCGCGGCGTCGTTCGGTACCGCAGGACGCCCGGGTGAACCGGGCGACGGAAGCGCCGCGCAGGAGATTGCGCAGCTGCGTCACCGTCCCGTAATGGTAGGTCGCGACAGCACTTTTGACGACTACTTCGCCGACAGCGCCGCCTCGGCCGGCCTCGCGGCGCAGGAAGCGCGTCAGACGCTTGATACCCAGAACGCAATCACAAAGAACCTACACGATCTGCGAGACTCAATCAGCGGCGTAAATATCGATGAGGAACTCGCACAGATGATCAAGTTTCAGCATGCGTATACCGCAGCGGCCCGCTATATTACGCAGGTCGATCGAATGCTCGATACCATCATCAACAGGATGGGCGTATAATGTATCGAATCAGCAGCAACCTTACCAACGATAACGCGCAGTACCATATGCGTATGCGCGAGCATCGCATGAACCACACGCAGGAGCAGATCGCGTCTCAGTCGCGTATCCAAAACCTGCGCGACGCGCCGCTCTCGGCTGCGCACAGCACGCGCTACGAAAGCTACCTAACGAGGCTCGAGCGCTACGCCGACAACGCGCAGTACGCCAAGGACAAGCACGAGACCGCCGAGGGGTACGTGAGACAACAGCTCGATATGCTGCAGCGCATTCGAGAGCTCGCGGTGCAAGGTGCGCACGGGACCTACGCGCGCGAAGACCTCGCCGCGATGGGGGCCGAGGTCGACGAGCTCCTGCGCGAGATGGTAGAGGTGGCGAACGCGAAGGACGGCGACGGTACCGCGATCTTCGCAGGTACGCGCACCGCCTCGCAGGCCTTCCGGGCGGTGTACGGCAACGTTCCCGGCGCCGATCGTGAGCTTATCACCGACGTCGAGTATCTCGGCAACATCGACAGCAAGATGGCCGAGGTGAGCGAAGGCTCGTTGGTTTCCTTGAACAATCCCGGGAACCGTTTGTTCTGGGCCGAAAACCAGACCGTGGCTTCGGAGGTTGAGGCGACCGGGTATCAGGTACAACAAGACAGCACGGTTTACATCGACAACGAGGAGATTCGGCTCACCGAAGGCGACAACATCAACTCGATCATCGCCAAGATAAACGACTCGGGCGCGGCGGTCCGTGCGCGACTCGATCCGGTTATGGACTCGCTCGTGCTCGAGAGCACCTCGCCGCACCAGATCTGGGTAGAAGATGGGGAAAACAGCTCGGTAATGGGCGACCTTGGAATCCTCGATGAACAGGGCGGTCGGCCGCCGCAAAACTACGCCTCCGATGCGCGCGTCTCGGGCGGGTCGTTGTTTGATATGGTGATTGCACTGCGCGACAACCTGTTTGAAGGCGATCAAGAGCAGATCGGAAGCGGCGTTTTGCGTGGGATCGACCAGGGCTTCGACAACCTCAACGGCAATCTCGGTCGTATCGGAGCGCAGACCGCGCGGCTCGAGCATACCTACCGGCGTCTTGCGCACGAGAAACCGGTCTACCAAGATCGTCTCTCGAACGAGCGTGACATTGATATGGCCGAGGCGATAACCGATCTCAGAATGCTCGAACATACGCACCGCGCCGCGACAGCGGTCGCCGCGCGCACGATACAACCGACGTTGCTGGATTTCTTGCGATAGGTTACGATAGAGTCATAGGCGGGTAGGGAAGATGCAGATAGATACCAAACCTTTTGGGCCGATCTCGATAGAGGAGCGCCAGATCATCGCGTTTCCGCAGGGTGTGTTCGGGTTCGAGCAACACACCGAGTTTGCGTTGCTCGATGCCGGGAGTCCCCCGTTCTTGTGGCTGCAGAGCCTGCGGGCGGTCAATCCGGCTTTTCTGCTGATCAATCCCTATCTGTTTCGTCCCGACTATCTGCTCGACATTCCCGACCTCGACTTTGAAGAGCTCGGTAGCCCGCCCGAGGATGAGATTCTCGTGTTCGCTATTGTTACCGTGCCGGAGCGCCCGGAACAACTCACCGCAAACCTACAGGGACCGCTCGTGATTAATCGGCGCCGTCGAGTCGGGAAGCAGTGTATTCACCTCAGTCCGCACTGGCACACCAAGCACCGTATTCTCGAAGAAACACCCCAAGCGGTTGAAGCACAGTAAGCAATGCTGGTATTAGCGCGTAAGCTCCACGAATCGATCCGCATCGGCGACGAGATCGAGGTGTCGGTGGTCGAGATCAAAGGCGACCAGGTGAAGCTCGGTATCAAGGCACCGTCGCGCGTCACTATCCATCGCCAAGAAGTATACGACGCTATCCAGCGCGAGAACGTGAGCGCCGCCGACACCGAGCCGAGTCGCGTCCCGTCGCTCGAGGGAATGCTGAGCGCTCCTCCCAAGAACTCCACGAAGTAACGGAACCTCCACCACGTATCGCGCCGAGCTACCGCGCCGCTGCTCCGTAGCACTGCTCCGAAGCACCGGTATCGGCAATTAGCAGCGCTACCCGCGCACGCGTGGGCTTCGGAGTTCAGTCGTCGGCCTTGCGAAGAATACCGATCTCGGCCTCGCTCTTGCGGATGTAGATCGGGCCCGCGTCGGGTCCGGCGTACGCGCCGCGCGCGATCAGCGGGAGCGCGAGCTCGATAAGAGCCGCGCCGGGCGGGCGCCGCGGGTCGGAGGCCGGCAGGAAGCGTGAGTCGTCCCCGAGCTCGTTGTACAGCATCACGGCCCCCGGGCCGGTGAGCAGAACCGGGGTGTCTGCGCAGGCCGCTGAGCGGCGCAGAGCGGCTTCGCGAGCGGCGTGGGCAAGGTCGCCTGCCCCGAGATCGAGCTCGTCGCTCAGCCGCCGGCCTTGGTGCATCAGCATGGCGTAATAGCGGCGCTTGCGAGCGTCGAGTACCGGTAGCACTAATCCCGGGTGCTGTGCATACGGCGCTGCGAACGCCTCGAGCGAGCTCACGCCGAGATACGGAGCACCGGAACCGGCCGCGAGGCCCTTCGCGGTCGCAAAGGCGATCCGCAGGCCGGTAAACGAGCCGGGGCCGGCCCCGACCACGATTGCGTCGAGCTCGCCCGGGCGACGCCCCGAGGCGTGAAGCAGCTCATGGATCATCGGCATGACGCGACGCGCGTGCCCGAGACCGGCGTCTACGCTACGTTCGGCGAGGTGCTCGCGGCGGTCTGCGGTGTAGACCGCGAGCGCCACGCTTAGGATCTCGCTACTGCTGTCGAGGCTCAAGAGAGTCATGCGCGTTCCTTGTGCGTTCCTCGATGGTAATTCGGCGCGTGCCGCCTTCGGTGAGCTCGAAGCTCACGACCACGGCGTCGGGCGGGAGTATCTCCGGTGCTCGGTCGCACCACTCCACAACCGTGACACCCCCTCGGTCGAAGTACTCCTCGAGACCGATGGTTTCAACCTCGGGAGCGCTGCGAACACGGTAGAGATCGGCGTGGAAGAACGGGAGGCGGCCTTCGTACTCCGCGACCATCGTGTAGCTCTGGCTGGTAACGGTGTCCTCGACTCCAAGAGCGGCGGCAAGCGCTTTGGCGAACACGGTCTTGCCGAGTCCAAGCCCGCCTTGCAGGCCAACGACCGAGCCGGGCTCAAGGCGCTCGGCGAGTTCTGCGGCGATGCGTGTGGTGTCTTGCTCGTGGAGTGTTATGGTAGCGGTGGTTGCCATAACTACCTACGGTAACCGCCCGGTGCGGTTGAGCTCGCTGATATGCCGCTTCAGCAGGCGCAGCGCCGGTACCGTCGGAAACGGAGGGTGCTCAACAAACCTCGCCGTGACCGAGGTTTCTCCGGTCGGCAGAGACTCCAGAACGAACTCCACCGATACCTCGGCGGTGTCGTTTCCCGGCACGTCGAAACGAGCAGCAGCCTGGAACGTGCGCCGATAATGAATGGGTGAGTCGTTACGCGTGATGTTCGAAAGCGTCAGGAGCCGCATCCGGCGCGAATAGTAGCACGTCGTGAGCCAAGCATCAATCGCGCGCGGAGCGAGCGCTTCACTCGTCGACGTACCCGTAGACGTAGCTCTGAATCGCGTTTAGGTGCTTGCGAGAGGCACCCGCGAACATGATATGCATCAACCCGGACCGGTATGTCGCTTTCTCGACCGAGCGTATCTTGCCGAAAACCGAGACCGGCACACCGTCGGCGGTCTCAAACTCGATCTTGAGCAGAGACTTTGCCGGGAGCGGACGCTGTGTGCGCACCGCAGCGCCGCCGGCCGAGAGATCCTCGAAGCGCCCAAATCTACGATCGTTATGGTTTACGACCGCCTGTCGCTTGGCGCGACGGCCGCGACCGCTGGTCACCACCGAGACGGGATAGTAATAGCACGGATGGTGAAACTCACGGCGCGGATACTTCCGGTGCTGTACGCGGCTGATCTGATCCGAATGCGCCAAGAAGAGGGTCGGCATGCGCCGTGCGATCCCGTAGCCGAGCACCGTGGTGGTGACGCTGTAGAGGTTGCCCGACTCGGTTCGGAAACGCAAGCGCACCTTCGCGCCTTTCCCGGGGCGGACCTCACGGTTGGCGTCGTCGTACGGCGTCTCAACGCCGAAGCGCTCACCGGTTTGCGAGCTCACGCGCGTTGTGTGCCAGGTACGGCCGTCGGTGCTGAAATCGAGGTCCTGACCGATTCGCAAAGTCTTACTCGAGCGCACGCTCCGAGTGCTCTGACTGTAGACCGCAATGAGGTTTCGAATCTGGAACAACTCGCTCTTTCGTCGCTCGCGCTCCGGCTCGTCGCGCACCGATTCATCTATGTCGTAGAGTCCGTCACGGATCGCCTTATCGAGCAGCGGGCCGTCCTGCAACAGACGCATCGGGGCGGCGATGCCTTGGTTGCGCGCGACGGTCAGTAGCGTTACAGCCTGTACGCGGGAGAGGCCGGCGCGCTTGGCGCCCCGGATGAAGCCGCGTTTCGAGAAGCGTTGCGTTCTGGATCTGCTACTACCGCCGCCGGTCAGCACCGAGTTAACGACGCCGGCGATAATCACGAGCGCTACCGCACCGATGAGAATGGCGGTGATTCGAGGGTCGAACTCACCGAAGCCGGTGACCGGCATCTCGCGTTGCTGCAGAAGCGGAATCACGACTCGTCGCCGGTAACCGGGATGTGCTGCAGCAACTCTTGTAGCCCCGGAACAAGCTCATACTCAACCAAGTCGCCGATCAGAACCGAGTCGCCGGCCGAGAAGGCCTCCACCAGCTCGTTAAGCATGGCGTACAGTTGTTCGGCCTGTGATTCGAGGTTGTTCGAGTCCCAGTCGGCGGGCAGCAACCGTTCGCGGTGCGTTATCGCGAGCGAACAGAGCCGCATGAGCTTACCGGTCAACTCCGAGAACCGCGCGATACGTTCCATCGCTTCGCGATCGCGACCGGTTTGTAGGAGTACCGGGACCTCGGTCATTGAATCGCTGTACCCGTGAAGCGCTTCAGCGGTGTGGCCGAGCTCGCGAAGCGGATCGGCGAGTTCGCGTCTACGCGTGTGGAGCACTACCCGGATGCGGTCGATCGCGGCGCTGAGCGCTTCAAGCTGCTCTTGAGAGACCTCAGCCAGTTGCCTCGCCGCCGGCATCGCCGCGAGTGCGGAGGCCGGCGATCGTTCGCCGCCGGTAAGCCCCATTAAGCCGTCGAGCTCAGCGAGAAGCCGAGGTTGGTCGTCCGACGGAGCTTCACCGGTGAGCGGCCCGACTGCGCTTCGGATATGCGGCAGCTCCTCGAGGATTTCGCGGATCGCTTCGCTGCTGCGCTCATGCAGCGCGGAACGTAGTAGCTCGAAGTACTCGATCAGGGTGCCGAGATCCTCAACCTGGCGGTCGAACGGTCCCACGGTCTCGATCTGAATGCGCTCTATAGGGTCTAACTCGCGATCTTGCCACGTTCCGGGATCTTCTATCGCGAGCGGCTCGTCGTCCACAGCGAGCGTGGCGATTGTGCGCGCGTGGCTTTCGATGAAGGGCCGGAGTTCGGCGATGACCTCGCCGACGGTGCGTTCCCGCTCCAGCGTGAAATCAATACTGTTATGGTCGATCTTGATGTCCACCACAACCTCCTTGTTGCCGGCGCTTTGCAGTCGCGCCGCGCGGCCCGAACGATCAGCGATCAGCGCCCCCGCGGCGCGTTCTGTCGGCTGAAGTTCTCGATCGCGCGTTGCTGCTCCTCGAGCTCGCGCATCGCGCCCTCCATTCGACCAAAGTCTTGCCGGAGACTCTGTTCGCGGCGGTCGAGCCGGTCCTCTTCACGTTCGATATCGTCTTCGGTGCGCGTTACGCGTCCGTCGATCGTGCCGGTGCGGGTGGCGATAATTCCGCCACTCTGCGTATACGGCCCGATCATCTCGTGCGCGCGGTACGCGGCGCCGGCGTCGATCACATGATTGCCGCTACTGTCGAACCCAAAGAGATCGCGCACTGCTTGGAAGCGGGTCGCGAGCGCTTCATCGAGGGTGGCCTCGTTGATCTCGAGATATCCGCGCAGTCGGGACGCGTCGACTCCGCCTCCGAAACCGCTTGCGTTTGAGGATACTCCGATCTGCGCGAGGAGCCTTAGGTTGTCACCCTCGCGAGTAGGGTAGGGCTCCATCATCATGTTTTGGAGGGTGCGCCGAAGCCGGTTCAGGATGCTGTCGCCCTGCAGCAAGCCGAGACGCTCGTGGGCCTGCTGGCGCTCATCGTCGTCGAAGTACTCGATCTGATCTATAACGCTCTCCTCGGTTCTCGTGAGGATGTTTACATCGCGGATCAGCTGATTGTAGCGACCGACGAAATCTATGATCGCGTCCTTGGCGGCGTCCCGGTCATGGTCGATCTCGAGTTCAATCGGATGGGGACCCGGCCGATGGAGGTAGACCGTGGTGCCGTCTATGAGATCGTCTATAGTGTTGGTGTCGCGAGTTACCTCGATTCCGTCGATGCTGATGCGCGCATCTTGCGCAATCTGCACCGGGTTGAGCGGCCGAAACTCTCCGGGAGCTGTGGGGTCGTAGATCTCGGCGGCCCGAATTAAGATCTCCCGATGCGTGTTGCGGTTCACGATCTCGAGTGCGCTCATCTCCGACAGCTGCTCGCTGATCGGGATACGCAACGTGCGGTAGCCGTCGGTCGGTCCGAGCGACGGAAGCTGGATGCGACGCCCGTCTCCGAGCACGTAAAACACTCGCTCGTCCTCGATAACCTCGGGCGGTTCGGGCTCGGGCCGCTCCGGAAGCGGGGCGCGCGACTCGGCATCCTGCACCGTGACGTCCTCCAGCGTAACCTCGCCGAGCTCCGGAATCCGGGGGCCGGACGGCGGCTCGGGCGGTTCCCATGCATCGGCGGGATGCTCGACGATCTCGACCTCTATTTCGAGCACCATGCCGTCCGCGAGCGCGAAAACCGGCTCAAGGCTCAAGCTTGCTTGGTCTTGCGGGCCTACCGTGAGAGGTTGTTCGGGGTCGTCGGTTACCTCTACGCTACGCGCGCTCTCGGGCGCACGCTCGAGCACCTGAAACTCCTCGGCAAGCTGCTCGGCGGCATCGTGAAACGCGAGCCGGTTCTCGGCCCCGGTGATCTGAGACTCAAATAGAATGACTTGGCTTTCGCGTGTGTCGCGAACCGTTCGCGCGCGCACCGTATCGCCGATACGGCGATTCAACTCGCGCGTAAACGCGGCTACGTCACCGCCGTCGAACTCAAACTCGGCTTCCAGCTCGCCGACGGTGAAGCGATATGTGCCGGCCTCTATCCGTTGATCGAGGGGAATCCGGCCGCTACGAAAGGCGTCGGCACGCGCTATTTGCTTCACCTCTATCTCGGCGCGTCCACGCTCTGCTTGGCGTGATGCGCTTGCGGTGAGTACCTGTGAATCCGAGCTTTCGGCGGTTCGAAGGTTGAAGGGATTCTCGAAGCCGTAGAGTCTGCGAGCGCTGTCACGGAGGCTGTTGAGATCGCGCGCGATCTCGCCCCAAACCCGCCGCTGAAACTCGAAGCGCTCGATGTCGTCGTGCATCCGTTCTTTGCGGCGACCTTCCTGTTCCATGATCTCATCGATCATGCGTTGAGAGTCTACGCCTGAGTCTATACCCGGCACGAGCGAGCGTGAGTTGCCATAGCCCGCAATCGGTGGAAGGGATGCGAATATTGCGATGAGAACTAGTGTCTTAACCATAATTGGGCAGCCGTCTCCGAAATCTCCTCGAGCGTCCTGCCGCAATTATATCTCTTCATCGAGCAAGAGACCAATCGCCTCGCGAATTCGGGCGTGGACGCGTTGCAAAGCTTCGGGCGGAAGCTCCTTAATCACTTTATCGGTCTCGCCGTCGATCACCTTGACGACCACTCGGTCGAGGTCGTGGTTGATTGTGAACTTCAAGCGCCGATTGAACGCCCACGAAAGCGTCTCTAACTCTTCGAGCGGCCCTTGAATATCAGCCTTCCGCTCGCCGGCTGCCGGTACAGAAGCTCCGGGTAATCCTGGGTGCGGGTTTGCCGACATCCGTGTCGGGTTGAACCCGGGAGAAATCCCGCGAATTTCGATCGACATCTTCTTACCTCCGTGTAAGAAACTCAGACCGGGAAGGGCGCGAGCCTCCCACGAGTCTGATAGGTCTCCAAGAAATGACGTCCAGAGATCTCTTGGAACCTGCTACAAAAACGGAGTTTCGTCGGGCGTACCGCGACGATTTTCGTTTGGTGCTGCTAACCCAACAATTGAAGCACAGACTGTGGCTGTGTGTTGGCCTGTGCGAGCATCGCGGTGGTGGACTGCGTCAAAATCTGGTTGCGCACAAAATCCACCATCTCGTTGGCCATGTTTGCGTCACGAATCTGCGACTCGGCGGCCGCCAGGTTTTCCGACGCGATCTGCACGCTCGACTGAGCCATCTCGAAGCGGTTTTGGTACGCTCCCAGGTCTGCCCGCTGGCGGGAAACCTGACTCAGCGCGGTGTCGACGATGCCGATGGCCTGGTTGGCGAGGTCCGGGGTCGACAGCGAAATGATTTCATTGTCGCCGTTTTCTCCCTGGATGCCGCCGAGCCCCAGCGCCGCCGCCGTCATGGTACCAATGTAAACCTGTTCGTTTTGGTCCATGTTTGCGCCGATGTGAAACTGCATCACACGGTCGATCGCGCTGTCGTGCGCGAACGCGCCGGTTAGCATATTCATGGTGTTGAACTGTGCGTGCGATGCTATGCGGTTTACCTCCGCCACCAGCTGCGACACCTCCACCTGGATCTGCATTCGGTCTTCATCGGTGTAGATTCCGTTAGCCGATTGGATCGAGAGCTCTCGAATCCGGTGCAGAATATCCTGGGTGTTCTGCAGATACCCCTCGGTTGTCTGAATGAACGACACCGCGTTCTGGATGTTGCGATCCGCCTGGTTCAACCCGCGAATTTGACTGCGCAACTTCTCCGAGACCGCGAGTCCCGAGGCGTCGTCGCCGGCGCGGTTGATCCGCATTCCGGAACTCAGTCGCTCGATGCTGCCTTGCGTTTCAGCCGTTGTTTGGCCGAGCTGCCGGCTCGCAAAAGCCGAACTCATGTTGTGGTTAATGATCATAAACCCTCCTTGCGTTATAGAGCACGAAAAGCTATCCGTAGCTTTTCACCCGATGCCGATAGAGCTCACCGTGACGCTCTCGCGCCGCGTCCGGCCTACTCATAAGCACAGAGATTCTCCCGGCGGGTAGGAACCGTAACCGGCCTACCCGGCCCGGGAAACCTCAGTGCTATCGGCACCCAAGGAGGGGCTTTTTCAAAGAACACGACTATACGTCAGACTAAATCATACTCCCCTATTGGAGTAATTGCAATACGTTTTGCGTGCGCATATTTGCCTGCGCGAGCATCGCGGTGGTCGACTGCATCAAGATAGAGTTCTTGCTGAAATCTACCATCTCGGATGCCATATCGGTATCGCGAATTCGGGACTCCGCCGCCGCCATGTTCTCGGCGCCGATATCGATGCCTTCAATCGCCATCTCGAGCCGGTTTTGGTACGCGCCGAGATCCGCTCGTTGCTTACTGACCATTTGAAGGGCCGAATCGACAACGCCGATTGCCTGGTTGGCTGCGTCGGGTGTTGAAAGCGAGATGATATCGTTCGCTTGGTCGCGTACGCCGAGTGCCGCAGCGGTCATGGTTCCGATGTAGACACGTTCCCGCTGATCCATGTTGGCACCGATGTGGAAGTACATCGAGGCGGTGACTACGTTGTCGCCGGTGTCGGTCGCGAAACGACCGGTGAGAAGATTCATGTTGTTGAACTGTGCGTGTGATGCAACCCGGTCGATCTCGGCTACAAGTTGCGAGATCTCGACTTGAATCTGCATGCGATCCTCATCGGTGTAGATGCCGTTCGATGACTGAATCGCGAGCTCGCGGACGCGTTGCAAGATGTCCTGGCTCTCCTGCAGATAGCCCTCGGTGGTTTGAATGAACGAGATTCCGTTGGCTGCGTTTCGGGACGCCTGCTGCAGTCCTCGAATCTGCGAGCGCATTTTCTCGGACACTGCAAGACCCGATGCGTCGTCGCCGGCACGGTTGATGCGCATGCCCGACGACAGCTTCTCCATGTTGCCTACGACCGATCGCTCGTTGACTCCGAGCTGGCGGTTTGCGAAGGCCGCACTGGTGTTGTGATTGATGATCATAACCTGTTCCTCCGTGAAAGTTGTGTTTCAGAGCATCCTTGCTCTGTACCGTTACTCAGGCCGCCGACGGCGGCTTGGTGGAATGCTTGCCTGCCGTATCACCTCCTTCCGTCCGGTTGGTTCCACAACCGGGTCAAGATCGCGCTAAAAAACCTCAAGCTCTTCATTTGCACGCCGACAATTGTAGATAGGGGGAGAAGAACGTTGTCGGCCCGCGTGCGCGGGCCAAGATTTCCCCTTATTCTGAGTATCGACCACCTACGCATTAACTTTAGCGAAACTCGGCGAAAAATGCCAGTTTTTCCGTACGGAAACGAGTTTTGTGGGTGAGTGCTCGGCAGAGCATATGCAGCGGCGGACGCAGCGCGCCCGGGGCGGCGCGCCTAGGTGTGAAGCTCGGCTTCGGGGTCCGTGTCGGGATCGATATCCGACAGGTAGCGGCGCGCTACGGGGTCGGAGGGCTCGATCGTGAGAACCGTCTTGAAAAAGCCCTTCGCTTCCTCGGCGTCACCGCGTTTTAACGCCAGCACGCCCATATTCGAGATGATTTTGGTGTTGTCGGGCTCGAGGCGAATCGCCTCGCGTAGCATCCGCTCACCTTCCTGGAACTCGCCGAGTTCCATATGACAGATCGCGAGCTCGTTCAAGGTGTCCGGCTTCTGCGGCCCGAGCTCCAGCGTCTTCAAGAATGCGGTCTTGGCCTCGGGGTACTGCTGTAAGCGCCGATGCGCCCACCCGAGCAGAAACCAGGCTCGCCAGACCTCCGGCGCGCGCTCGAGAAAGGTCTGCATCTTCTCGATCGCTTCGTGCTCACGGCCGAGTTGTACCGCGTCGTAGGCTTCCTGAAACAGCTCATCAAGCAAGTTCTGCGAATCGATCTCGCCGATCACTTTGCGAGCTTCCTCCACGCGCTCGGCATCCTCGGGTTCTGAATCCACAAAGCGCTGGAGATGCTCGCGCGCCTTTGCAAAATTGTGGCGCTGCAGGAAAAAGAAACCCGCGTTCAGCTCCGCCTCGGGCGGGACGGTGTCGCGCGTGAGCAGTAGCTTATAGTACGCGTGAGCCTGCTCGAGACACTCTTCCTTGTTCTCGAGCTGTCCGCGCGACTCAGCGTGCTGCGCGCGCTGTTCGTACAGCAACGCTAGGTTGAGCAACGGGCCGGGTTCTTCCGGCACGAGGCCATGCAGCGCCAGAAAGATCTCTTCGGCTTGCTCGAAGCCTTGATTACGCGCTTGAAGAACCGCTGCCTCGGAAAGCTCTCCCGGGAGGTCCGGCTTGACTGCTCCGATGAACTCTCGGTAGTAGGCGGCGTCTTCGTGCTCGGGGCGGTACGCAAGGATTTTCAGCATCGCCGAGATGATCTGTTCCCAGCTCAATGAGCCTATGTCGTAGCCCTCGGCGGCTCCGGAGGTCTCTACCGGAAGCATGATCTCCGGGTCAAGGCGAAACTCACCGATGGTTCGCTCCGCATCCGACGGAATAGAGATATAAACGATGTTCTCAAGGGGGTCTGAATGTTGCATAGTGTTACCTGTAGCCGGCCTAAATTGGAGTTACTGCGGGCTCGACGAATCGGGCCGCTCTTCTTGTTGCTGCTGATGGAGATGGGTCTTGCCGTATGCCTTCAAGTAGCCGTTGATGCGCAGTTTGTACTGTACCGGGATCGACTGGTCGTCGTACTGTATCGCGAACGCTGAGATATCTTCACGTCCTTCAACCGGTTCAAACCGGATCACCGTTCCCGAAATCTCAAGCGGCTCCTCCTGATCCTCAGTCTCGATGCGCAACGTGACGCTCTTGTTCACGAGAAACTTCGCAAGGCCGACAATGATCAGCTTGGCGCCGCCGAACGAAAGGTCGCGAATGATGCATTTGCGTGGCACGCCCTCGATGACCGCGATCGTGTTCTTGCCCTTCAGTCCGAGTTTTCGCAGACTGTCGGCGGTAACCACGATTCGCTCCTCTCGTCGCCGCTTCGCATTGATGTTGGCTTCAAGCAACAACCCGAGGATCTCTATTAGGTCGTCGGGTGGGCGTTGCGTATACTGCAGCGTGAGGAAGTGAAGCTGCTTTTTGTCCGAGTTGTAGGCGCTGACGCCGGCGACGCGCGCCGACACGAAGAACGAAAGCGGGTCGGCCTTGTCGCGCTGCGTGAAACTAAACCGTAGCGAGACGAGGTTGTTCGATTTTCGCAACGCGGCCGTGAGCGCGTCGTTCACGTTGGCGATGATCTTTGCGCCGGTCATTGAGCTCGAGTAGATCACGCAGGGCCAGTGGTGCCCGAGGCACTTGAGGTGCACCTGTTTCGGGAACAGTGCGGTGGCCTGTATCACCTCGCGCGTGAAGGTGACGTCGACATTGTGAAACTGATTATAGTAATAGGCGATCTGTTGGCTGGTTGTTACCGGCATAGTGTGTGCGTGAGATCATAGTACGGTAGCACTGTGGCGTTGTCAATCCAACGCCGATCGGCGCTAATCGAAAGGTTGTGTGGTGTGACTACGCGTCGCCGGGCTGCTTCAGCCCGGCGTCGATCTTCTCGATCATACGTCGCGTGATGGTTTCAATCTCGGCCTCGGCCGCCGGGGTAACCTCCGATCCCTGTTTGCTGCGCTCCTGAAACAACTCGTCGACGCTGAGTAGCCCGGCGAGGATCGCGAGGTTCAGCGGATCGCTGGTAGGAACCGATCCTTCCACCTCCTGTACCTTTGTGCGGAGGTAATCAACGCAGTCTGCGAGGTACTCGGGGTCCTGGTCGGTCTCGAGATTAAAAGCGGTTCCGAGGAGCTCTATACGCATAGTAAGGTCTCTCCGCGCGTTCCGACTGCGCGGCCCCTGTTGGTTGGGGCTGAAAGCGATTGGGGCCTAAAAGATCTCGAGCTCGCCTGATTCACGCTCGGATTGCCGGGTAGGGGATGCGTGCTGATCGGACTCGGACTCCGAACTTGACTCAGCGGCGGTAGATTGCGTGCCGGAGGTCTCAGCCGCGGCGTTTTTCGGCTGCTCGTGCGCATCGTTTCCACCGGGAGCGCCGGGCGCCTCGTCTGGGCCGACGCGCTCGCCGACGAAAACCTCACCGTCTTCGCTTTCGTGAGATTGGGTCTCGTCATCGGCGTTCTCGGTGAACTCGTCCTCGAGCTGGTCGAGCTGCCCGAGCGCCGAGAGAATTCCTTGTTCGATAGCGGTCTGGTCGTCCTTGATGCGGGCGATCTCTTGCTCGAGCTCAACCACACGGTTCTGATAGCCGCCGATCTCTTCGCGTAAGGTGGCGTTCTCTTGCTGGAGCGCGGTTATCTTGGCGACGGCCTTGTTAACCCGCTGCTCCAGCAACCGAACTTGCTCCAGATTCAACATAGAAGCTAGTTGTTCCCGAGGCCCGATCGGGCGGTCTGCACCAAAGCTTCAAAAGCCTTGGGATCCTCTATAGCCATGTTCGAGATTGTCTTGCGATTGAGCTCAACACCGGCCAGTTGTAGCCCGTGCATGAAACGCGAGTAGTTCATGCCGTGCGCTTGGACGCCGGCCGAGATCCGGGCAATCCACAGTTGACGGAACTCACGCTTGCGCGCTTTGCGATCGCGATATGCGTACTGGTTGGCCTTGCGGACCGCGTCCTTGGCGGTACGGTTAAGCTTGCTGCGGCGGCCCCAGTATCCCTTGGCCTGATTGAGGATTTTTTTGCGTCGATCTTTACGTCGTGTACCATCTACTGCTCGTGGCATTCTATCTGCTCCTTGGAAAGGTGGGTCGGTTAACCGTAGGGAAGCAGGCGCTTAGCTCGCTGGGTTTCCGCCGGGCTCAAGATCCCGTTCTTGCGCAGCTTGCGCTTCCGCTTCGCCGATTTCTTGGTAAGAATGTGACGCAGCCCCTGCTGCTTGTACTTGACTTTCCCGCTGCCGGTCAGGTGGTACCGCTTAGCGGCGCTCCTGCGCGTTTTCTGTTTGGGCATATATGCACTCCCTCTTTGGTTGAGTAGTTCAGACCATAGTTGGTTCTGTACCGTTAGGACGACTGCTCTTCAGGCTCCGCCTGCGCTTGCTTCTTTCCGGAAGAGCTGACGATCATCGACATAAACCGCCCCTCCATCGCCGGGGCCTTGTCTACGTGGCAGTCATTTCCCAGTAACTCTAGAATCTTATTTAGTACGTCGCGTCCGAGCTCGGTGTGCGCGAGCTCACGGCCGCGAAACCGAATAGTGACCTTTACCTTCTGCCCTTCATCGAGAAACTTGCGAATGTTTTTGGTCTTGAACTCAAGATCGTGGTCTTCGATCTTGGGTTGCATCCGCACCTCTTTGAGCTTCAGTTGCTTTTGTTTCTTGCGTGAGTCGCGTTGCTTCTTCTCTTGCTCGAACTTGTACTTGCCGTAATCTATGAGCTTACAAACCGGCGGATTCGAGTTTGGGGCGACCTCGACCAGATCTAAGCCCTTCTCCCGAGCGAGGTTAAGCGCTTCAACGGTCGGCACGATTCCGCGCTGACCACCTTCGTCGTCGATGAGTCGCACCTCGCGCACCCGGATCCGTTCGTTTGCGCGCAGTTCTTTACCTGACAATGGCCCTCCTTGAACACTTCAATCCTAACGTGTAGGTTTTAGAGCGTACACTTTATCACCGCGCTTTGAAAGAGTCAAAGGGCTAAACGGTAATTTTCTGCGCATGCAAACACATAGCCGATTACCGATGTCCAGGCACTTATTGAGGTTTGATACCGATGAGTACGGTTCGTGACGGAGTTGAGCTCGCGAAAACGCTTGAGAGCGAAAGTATTAACACGTACGAGATCTATCAGGCAATGACCGAACACCATAGTCTTCAACGCATGCTCGACGCGCTGATCGAGGGCGGCCGCACGCGGATTGCGGATCTCGCGGGCTTTGAGCAGCGGTACGGGCTCGACGGCATCGCCGATCTCGACAAGGAAGCCGCTCTCGAGGTCGACGATCTGCGTATCGCACAGATCGTCGATGCCGGAATGGAGTACACCGATTTTCTCGCGATGATCTGCGAACGTGAAGAAAACGTCGCGGTCCTCTATGATCGCCTCGCGGCGGTTATCTCGGAGCGTGCTCCACAGTACGCGTTGAAGCGCTTGGCCGAGGACAAGCGCAAGCAGCTGTGGTTGGTGAAGTCGCGTCTCGAGCTCGAGCAGATGTGAGCGCGCGGCCGGGTGGGCGACGGGCGTGACCGGTCCGACGAGCGTGGTTTGCGCTGAGCGTGGAATTGCGCTCAGGATGTCCCGCGGAGCAAGAAACAGACCTCGGTCGAAAGGAGATTCGGCAGGATCGGCAAACGCCGCTTTCCGTTGCTCGTGTCGATGATCCGGATGATCTCGTATCCCATCTCGCGGCACAACACTCGAAAGTCCTTGCGAGTACAGAAATGGATGTTGGGTGTGTCGTACCACTCATACGGTATTCGGCGGTTGACCGGCATGCGCCCTCCTACCGCGAGCTGCAGACGGTTCACGACGTGCGCGAAGTTTGGGAAGTTGACGATGCCGAAGCGACCGACGCGCAGCATTTCTTGTAGGAGCAAGTCGGGGCGGTGTACTACCTGCAGCGTGTGGTTAAGGATAACGTAGTCGTAGCTATTGGTGAGGTAGTCCTTCAAGCCTTCATCGAGATCGCCTTGGAAGACCGACAACCCACGGCCGATGCAGGTTCGAATCATCGTTTCCTCGATGTCGACCCCCCGGCCCCGGACGTTACGTTCGTGGATCAACCGATCGAGGAGCTCACCCGAGCCGCAACCAAGATCCAACACGGTGCTTCCCGGCTCGATGAGCGACAAGAGCTCTTCATAGCTGAAGTGTTGGCGGGTTGGTATATTGCTACTCATATCGGCGTTACTCATGGAGGCCTTCCAGGAACGAGGCCACCAGCGGTGTTTGGCGTTCGATCTCGAGAAAGAACGAGTCGTGACCGTACGGACTCTCGAGCTCCACGTACGAGACATCGATGTTTTGGCGCATCATCGCGAACACGATCTCCTTTGACTGATACGGCGGATAGAGCCAGTCGGAGCTGAACGAAACCACCAGAAACTTGCTGCGGCAGCCGGCGACGGCGTGCTCGAGGCCGTTGAAGCGTGCGCCGAGGTCGTAGTAGTCCATCGCTTTGCTGAGGTATATGTAGCTGTTGGCGTCGAAGCGGTCGACGAACTTGCCCCCTTGGTGCTCGAGATAGCTCTCGACCTGAAATTGATCCTCGAAATCGAATCCGAAGCTGGCTCGCTCCTGGAGCCGACGGCCGAACTTCATTCCCATCGCCTGTTCCGAGAGATAGGTGATGTGACCGACCATGCGCGCGATCGCGAGCCCCCGTGCCGGGGCGGGGCCGTCGTAGTAGTCTCCACCGTTCCAGAACTCGTCGGAGATGATCGCGTTTCGTCCTACCGCGTTGAATGCGATTGCCTGGGCTGATAAACGGGAGGTGGCCGCCATGATGATGACCGATCGCGTTCGCTCGGGGTAGCGAACCGCCCACTCAAGCGCCTGCATGCCTCCCATCGAGCCTCCGGCGACTGCGTGCAGCTGCTCGATGCCGAGATGATCGATGAGCGCACGCTGCACCTTCACCATGTCGTCTATCGTGATGACCGGGAAGCTCAAGCCGTAAGGCTTGCCGGTCTCGGGGTTAACGGAGCCCGGCCCGGTTGTGCCCTGGCAACCGCCGAGCACGTTGGAGCAGATCACGCAGTAGTGATTGGTGTCGAACGCTTTTCCGGGACCGATCATGCTGTCCCACCATCCCGCGTGTTGGTCGGTGGGGGCGTGATAACCGGCGGCGTGTGAGTCTCCCGAGAACGCGTGCGTTACAAGAATCGCGTTACTGCGGTCCGCGTTCAGCCGGCCGTACAGCTCGTAGCGGACCGTTATGGGACCGAACTCGGCGCCGTTTTCCAGCAGGATCCCTTCGCCCGGGGCGCCGAAGGTGTACTCACGCGGCGTGACTACCCCGATACTGCCGGGTCCGATACTGCCGGGTCCTTCGGCCCGCGCCGTGTGGTTAGGCTTGCTTGAATCGCCGTGCATAAGTGCGATGATCCTAGGCGCGAACCCGGTTCCTGTCAATCACGTGCGCGAATCACGTGCGGGAGCCCTGTTGGGGAGAATCGTTCAGCTTGATTATGCCGCCGGGTTCGTGATAGCGTTAGCGCTCACCGCGGTCGGTATGCCGAGCCGCGGCTCCAACCGTACAACATCGTAGGATGAGCCGTATGTTTCTGTTTCTGTTGGTATCAGTTCCCATTACCTACCTTCTCCTTCTGAGTATGACCGGGCAAACAAACCAGCCGGCGCAGGTCACGTTGATCCCGTTTGTGAAAGGATCGCTCCTGTTTCTCCCGGTCCTGGTTGCGGTCTTGGTGCTGGAGTACGCGGTCCCGAATCAGTTCAACCCCGGGCCGTTGTATCTGCGCTACTCCTTACTGCGGCAGGCTGTGCCGTTCGCGGTGGCGGTGGCGGGGGCGCTGATCGTTACGCGGGGCGGAATTCGCACCGATCTCGGCGCGGCTACAACGGCCGTGCTGTCGTTCTTCTCAGGCTTCTATATGGTGTTCGGCATTTTCGATGCGGTTGTGAACATAGGCCGGACCGACCCGTACGTGTTGTTTCTGATGCCGGCCGGTCGGATCGTGATCTTGCTGCTCGCGCCCTACATCGTAATTGCTGCGGTGCGTGAGGTAGGGATGCCGAAGGCCGCAATGATACTCGCAAACATCGCGTTGCCGTTTCTCCTCGGCGCGGTTCCGCTTCTGTACCGAGTTGGATTTCGGCAGTGGGCGTTGGTTGCTACGGTCGGGTTGCTCGTCGCTGCAGTGATTGTGTATCTGCGTCTCATCTTGCAATCGTTACCGCGCGGACACGCCGCGTGACGCCGGCGGCTACGCGAAGCGCGGCGCCGGAGTTTCCCGAACAACGGCCGATTTCGGCCGGCACCGACTCAATTGCGGTACCCAATCTACCGAGAATCGGTACTAGAGAGTTTTAGGTCCGTCATTTGACAAAGGTATGGGCCGACCATATAATTCCGTAAAGCGAGAAGCGCGTAGTTAGTGTATGAGGTTAAGGAGATTCACATGAAAAAGCGCAGCCTGCTCGCGATATGCCTGGCTGTTATGGTGCTGCTACTCGCGGCTCCGGCATTCGCGCAGACCACGGTTCGCAATATCCAGACGGTGGTTATTGAGGACTTCAACGACCCCGACGAAAGCCGCTGGATCGTTAGAGGCAGCAAGTTCATCGCCGACGACTTTCCGCAGTGGACGCATGTTCGCGCGTGGCCGCAGGCACTGTATCGAACCGAGCCGGAAGACCGAACCCTGCGCTCGCTTGGTATAAATGCGGCGTTCAATCGGCGCGGCTACAACTACCTCGAGAT